>DATHFS010000634.1:0-3263 GCA_035317975.1 Cyclobacteriaceae bacterium
CCCTGACGTTGTTTCGCCGGGTTGACCAGGACCATTCCAATCCAACTAAAATGATCTTCATAGCGAAGCGTCGTTACGGTTCCGACTACCTCTCCTTCTTCGTCCACACCAACACAACACCCCGCAGGACTCAAGTGCAAAAACAACTCCCAATCACGAGCTAGTTGATTCCACCCATAAGCACGGCACAGTGAGAGCCCGGCGGGAATGTCCCCGGACGTCATTGACCGATAGGCAATCATGCCTTTTCTGTCTTGCGGGGAAGCATCGACACGGCGATCGTTCCGATGGCGGCGAGTACGATCAAGGATGCAAATCCATTGGCATAGCTTCCGCTGATGTCTCTCAGCCAGGCAGCCAACAGCGGACCGAAGGCCTCTCCTAGCCCGTCGGCTGTGATCACCAGACCCATGACACGCCCCATTACTTTGATTCCAAATAATTCCGCGGCCATCAAAGGAATGATCATGTAGTCTCCGCCCAATGCGATTCCAAAAATAAAGGCGAAGACATAGATCACGCCGGGTACCGAAGCCAGGTAAAGCAGGGGTATCGAAACGGCCACGAGAGCGTAAATCAGGATCATGACGTATTTTTTTTGTATCCGGTCTGCCAACCATCCCATTAACAGACGGCCGATGATGCTGGAAGCCAGCACGATGGAGAGTACGTTGGCAGCATGCTCTTGAGAGTACTTTAAGTCGATACTAAAAAAAAGTTTAAGATTCTGACTTGTTCCCGCGACAGCTCCGATGGAACACATGCTGCCAATGACCAGCAGGTAAAATGGCCAGCTTTTCAGGATCGGGCCAAACGGAATTTTGGAATCATCGCGTTTGACTTGCCCGGAGACTCCTTCCGGATTTTCCTTTGCAAACCAAGCCATTGGAAATGCAACCACGATCATCAGCACGCCCAAAATCATCAGGGCTTCATGCCATCCGAAGTTGAAGTTGAGCCACCGCGCTAGTTGTGGAACCAGCATCCCTCCAAAACCAACACCCAGGTAGGCAATGCCCATCGCCTTGCCGCGCGCCTTGTTAAACCACCGTGAAATCAAAACCTGATTGGGTAACGGGCCGCCAAACATATACCCCAGGGCGTTGAATAAATAGAATACATAAAATTGCCAAAGCGACGTCATAACACTCAAGCCAATCAACGCAATGCCGCCCATGACAATACCGGACAGCATTAAACGCCGGGGCCCGAAACGATCGATAACCCACCCGGCAAAGAATCCAAAAAGCGGCCCTACAATGATCTTTGCAAAAGCCATTCCTGATGTGACCGTGGCCCGCGACCAGCCAAAATCTTTTACCCAAAAATCGAAGAAGAAAGGGAGCCCATAAAACATGATCCCAATTAAAGAGAACAGGGTTAGAAAGCCGGTGGCGGCAACCTGAATTTGTCCTTTGCTTAGTTTTTCTGATTCCATAAGGCAGACTTTTTCAATCCGGGTTTAATTTAGTACAACACAGGTACCTTAACTCGAGTTAAATTTCTGACAACCAACGATTTAAGTTATCCTTAACAAACTGGTCATCGTTCAGGTGAGCATAACTTTTATGAACCCGGTCTAGTTCACCGGCCTGTCCCGGTGACAACGTTTCCTTTTCGCTTAAGCAAAGGTTGGTCCTGAGCAGTCCTTGTCTTCTCAGTACTTCATTAATGCCTGAAATACAACCATGAAAATGATGTCCTGGATCAAATGCCGCTGCATTCGAATCGGTAATTTCAATTCCTTTGGAGAGCAAGGCGCGCACCTCTGTCGCTTGCCCTCGCTTAATTTCAGCGAGCAACTCTACTGCCTTTTTTGTCCAGAAGGCCCAATGCCCAAGAAGGCCTCCGACAAATCGCTTTTCAATTTGTTTTCCGTTCAACTCAAAGCGATACGGTGTGAGCAAGTCACCCACGATGTGGTCGTCATTGCCGGTGTACAACGCAATCTCCTCCACCCTATTGGATTGGCATACGGCCCGCATCACGTCGAGTGTTTGATACCGGTTGAAAGCCGCAACCTTGATGGCAGCAACATTCTTGTTCTCCGCAAATTTGCTCCAGAAATCAAAACTCAGAATTCTTCCACCCACGGCAGGCTGCAGATAAAAACCAAAAACCGGAATGACTTCGGATACCGCTTGCACCCTCTCGATCAATTCTTTTTCGGAGAGATCGGGAAGTCCGCCGCTGCTAAGCAATCCGAGATCATATTTAAAAGTTCGTGCATGTTCAGCTTCTTTCACCGCCTGGGCCGTGGGACCTGCAATTCCTGCCACTCTAATAAACGGCCTTTTCAATTGCGCTTTTTCCACTTCCTCTGAAGCAATACGGAGCACGGCCTCATACAGGTTATATTTCGGCAGCCTGATTTCAAATTGTGTCGTGTGTACCCCTACGGCGATGCCTCCGGCGCCACTATCCATATAATAACGTGTCAGCGCTCGTTGATGGAGTTCGTCCAGTTTCCTTGTTTCGTCCAGTGCAAGGGGATGGGCGGGTATAACAGTACCTTGCAATAATAATTTTTTGATAGAGGACGATAACGAGGAACTGCTCACGGCCTGATTGGTTTATTAGAATTTACCGGTTCGTTCCTGGAAATGGGTGGGCTTACTTAACAAAGGCCCGCCAAGTTGGAGCCACTCGGCTGTGAGGGCGATCATCTCTTCTATCGATACTTTCCTGAAGGGAAACAATTCCTCCATCCTTGCAGCATTGCTTAATAATGCCGTTGGCTGCTCCTCGTTTTCAAATACAGGTTCTATTCCGAGGATTTTTCCAAACTCCTTCGCAATCCATCGTACGGACAGGGTGTTGCTCCCGGTCACATTCAGGATCTGCGGGGGGGATGAACACAAATGCAAGGACCGGATGGCAATCTGATTCGCATCACCCTGCCAGATCACATTGACGTGCCCCATAGAAAGGTTGATCGGCTTTTTACTTTTCACCGACTTTGCTATTTCCAGCAGTACGCCGTATCGAAGATCGATCGCATAATTTAACCGGAAGAGCAGAACAGGCGTATGATTCTGATGAGAGAAATACTCAAACACGCGTTCTCTTCCCAAACACGATTGTGCATATTCACCCACCGGACCTACAGGATGTTCCTCGGAGGGGGTGGATTGTAGGGACGTCAGGGGATAAACATTGCCGGTGGAAAAAGCCACGATCTTTGCCTGTTTGAATTTCTCCGCCACTTTTCCAGGCAGGTAAGCATTCATTGCCCATGTGCGATATTCATTACCGGTCGTACC
>DATHFS010000635.1:0-3668 GCA_035317975.1 Cyclobacteriaceae bacterium
CCTTTGTCCTGATTTGAGCCGAAAACATCGCAAGACCAAATACACCCATGCAGGAAATAAAGATGGTAATAAGCATTACTGCATTCATAAGCGTAGCTGCTCTTTGCTCTTTTTCAAACAGCTGGGCGATATCGTCATCCAAAAAGCTGAAATTAAATGGTTGATCCGGATACACTTGTTTCCATTGATTCTCTACTTGAGAAAGCAGGGCCTGTACATCGGTTGCCTCCTTCCCGGGTGTGCCGAGTTTAATGACAATGTTATTTTCTTCTTGTGGATTATTCGTTATCGCAATGGGAGCGATCAATTCGTGAAAGGAGCCTTCATGAAAATCCTCGACTACCCCAACGACTGGATACGGATCCGCGTCCCAATAAATCAATTGGCCAAGGGCTTCTGCTGGCTTTGTAAAGCCAAGGAACTTGCTATACGACCGATTTATGACAAATTCTTTAATGCTGTCAGTTTGCTGGAGATTCCTACCAGCCAATAATTTCATTTCGTAAAAAGGAATGAAATCTTCATTGCCGACTTTTACCGAAACTCCAATGTAGCTTTCATCTTTACCTTGGTTTCTCAGCGGTCGTATCGCTCTTGCCATGCCGACAGGAGGAAACCCTTGTAAGGCAACCCTATTTACACCAGCTAATTGTTTTATCTTTTCGGCCAATACAGATACATTTTTCCTTTCACCTCCCCATAAACTAATAATGGCACCATTGGTAAAATTCAATTCTTTGCGCATAAATCGTATCTGGTTGCCGATAACAAGCGTGCCAATGATAAAGACCAGCGATATGGCAAATTGAAAAACGATCAGTCCTCTCCGGAGATACCCCCTTCCATTGCCCTTGTGACCGCTGACACCTCTTAAACTCTGTGCCGGCAAATAGGATGACAGGACCGTTGCTGGATAAAAGCCTGCCAGCAAAGAGGTTACTATAATCGCCAGCAAAATGAAAAGTAATGTTGGAGGGTCGAATAAATCGAATTTTATACCGTTTGGTATGAAGGAATCAAACTCACGCAGAACCGGGTTTACCAATAAAAGAGAAATGCATATGGCAATGGATGTGTGCACCAGGGTCTCTATTAAAAATTGAATGACCAAACTTGCTCTTACACTACCCATTACTTTTCGGATGCCTATTTCCTTTGCTCTTCTGATCGATTGTGCAGTGGATAAATTGACAAAATTGACAATTGCAATTATCAGGATAAACAAGGCGCCTCCCATTAAACCATACAGTGTTGGCAAATGAGCCTTCGCGAATTGATCGCCGTCTTCATGCCAAATTCCACCTCCCCTGTTATAGTCGCCGGTGAAATGAACGTCAGGCAAAGGTTGCAGTTGTAGGAGCATTTTATTTCCTGGTGCAACTAAGAGGGCTACCCGCTTTTTGATGAACTGCTCAAGTTGGAGGTTTACCTGCGCAGGGTCAGTGCCTTGCGCAAGTTTAACAAAAACGGTTGGTGAGTAATTGTTATTGGTCCAACCCTCAAGATGAACCTCAGCCTTTAAAAAACTCTCCCTTATTGTACCCATGGAAATAAAATCGGTATAGCGGAGATCGGTGTTTTCATCCCAGTCTTCTATCACTCCCGATACGCTGACATGCAGGGAATCATTATACACAACCTCTTTTCCAATAATCTTATCGAACTGCAATGAACCAAAATAGCGAAGGGCCTTGCTTTTCGTGAGGACGGCCTTAAAAGGTTCGTTCAGTGCGGTCGCTGCATTGCCAGCGAGCCAATGGTATTTGAAAATGTCAAAGTAGGCTGGCCCTGTGAAGGTAGTCGTGATGTAACCGCCTTCAATTCTGCTATCAAATCGCTCGGCTTGATTGTCCCTATTTAGAATGCTTATTTGGGCGTCGTATGGGTAAAGACCTGCTATATTTTCAATTCCAGACATCTCTTCGCTGATCGCCGTTGGCATGGCAGGAGGAACAGCTTTCCAATAAAATTTCTGCCCATTATGTTCTTGAGTTTCTGTCGTGATGCGATAAATACGTTCTTTATCGGGATGGAATGTGTCGAAGCTGAGTTCATAATGAGCGATCAGGTAGATGACCATGCAAGCCGAAATACCCATGGCGAGACCCATTATGTTAATAATGGTATAAATCTTACGGCGCACCATATTGCGCCAGGCGATTATCAGATAATTGCGTAGCATATCAAGATAATTTAAAAATTAAAATTCGGGATTCCCGCACTTCATTATTCTACATTCCTTATTCAATATTCAAATTCGAATTCGCCCGCCCTTGTTGGTGTTGTGCGATGGAGCTCGCGCGCCGGATCACCAACAAGCAAGCCTGGGACATGTTTGCAATCTGAGTATAGAGTCTCATAATAAAGTGACGAGCCTATAGAGTGCTTGCTCGGAGCGCTTGTTGGTGTCTCCGCGCTCATCCCCCGCAAACACCAACAAGGGCGTAAGGTGGGTACAATCGTGGTCGGGTTCCCCTTCAATTTTAAATTTTAAATCTTAAATTAACCATCAGTCCATTTTTCGATTAAGAGCATTAAGCTCCCGGTACGCCTGAGCAAGCCGGTTCTTAATCGCCGTCTCCCCCTCGCGCAACCAAACGCGAGCATCGTAATATTTCTTGTTTGGAGAATCAGCACCAGTCGGATTTCCAAGCTGGGACTGAAGAAAACCCTCGTTCTTTTTATAAAAATTATGAACTCCCTCCCAAAAGGCCCATTGAATATCCGTGTCAATATTCATCTTAACCACTCCATAACCAATGGCCTCGCTGATCGCTTCCGGTTCGGAACCCGATCCGCCATGGAATACAAAATTGACCGGGTTATCCTTGGTCTTGAATTTCTTCCGGATGTAATCCTGTGAATTTTTGAGGATCGCGGGTTCAAGCTTTACATTTCCGGGTTTATAAACTCCGTGCACATTGCCGAACGACGCAGCAATGACAAAGTGGTCGCTTACCTTCATCAACTCTTCAAATGCATAAGCAACTTCTTCGGGCTGGGTATAGAGCCGGGTGCTCTCAACACCGGTATTGTCTACTCCGTCTTCTTCCCCGCCTGTCACCCCCAACTCGATCTCCAGGTACATGTCCATTCTGGTTAAGGTATCCAGGTAGCGCTTGCTGACTTCGATATTCTCCTCCAACGATTCCTCGGAGAAATCAAGCATGTGTGAGGTAAAAAGGGGCCTCCCATGCCGTTTGAAAAATTCTTCCCCATGCTTTATCATGCCGTCTACCCAGGGTAAAAGTTTCTTTGCCGCGTGATCGGTATTTAATAATACAGGAACCCCGTAAAGGTCACTCACTTCATGGACATATTTTGCAGCGGCCACGGCACCGGCAATCGATGCCTGCTGGGCATGGTTATCCAATGATTTTCCGGCAAAGAATGCCGAACCACTGTGGGAGAATTGAATAATTACCGGGGAATTAACACTTTTGGCCGCCTCCATTGACGCATTGATCGTGTTGGTGCCAATAACATTGACGGCGGGTAAGGCGTACTGATGGGCGTTGGCATGGGCAAAGACTTTCTTGGCCTGGGCATATTGTAAGACAAGGGACATGGTGCTTCATTGTTAGGTTGGGCGGTAAAGTTAAAAGTCTTGAGTTTAGGTCTCAAGACTATTCCGTCATCGGTAGTAGTTGGGGATGACCAAAAAGTAT
>DATHFS010000636.1:0-3487 GCA_035317975.1 Cyclobacteriaceae bacterium
CCTAACTTTGATATGGGACGATTCGGTATTGAATTCCTGGCTTCACCCCGTCATTGTGATGGGGTCGTGATCACCGGACCTATTTCTGAAAACATGGCTGGTCCGCTTCAGATTTGTTACGACGCCATTCCTTCCCCAAAAATAGTGATCCTGGTAGGCACGGACGCCATCAGTGGCGGCATCTTCGCTGGAAGTGCTGCTCTCGACCGAAGTTTTCTCGATACCTACCCGATTGACTTGTACGTGCCAGGCAATCCTCCTCATCCGCTAACGTTTGTAAACGGTGTTTTGGAACTAATTCGTAAAAAAAAGAAGGGCTAAAAATTTAGAAATAATTGAAGTGACCTTCTTGTAATGCAGTACTCTAAATGTTATTCTAATCGATACTATGAAAACAATAGAGATTCCTAAAGACGGCCTGGCGGGCTTGAAGCAAAACTGGAAGGTAGATGCGCTTTCCGGTTTTTTAGTATTCCTGCTTGCGTTGCCGCTTAGTTTAGGTATTGCAAAAGCAAGCCAATTTCCTGCGGCCATGGGTGTGCTCACGGCCATGATCGGTGGTATTTTCGTCAGTTTCCTGGCAGGCTCGCGCTTGACTATTAAAGGACCGGCAGCAGGACTGATTACCATTTGTGCAGGTGCCGTAACCGAATTGGGAGGTGGTGATACAGGATGGCATTTGGCGCTTGGTGTGATTGTGGTAGCCGCTACAATTCAAATCGTCTTCGGCCTGCTGAAATTCGGTTCGCTGAGTGATTTCTTCCCTCATTCTGCCGTGCATGGCATGTTGGCCGCCATTGGCCTCATTATTTTTTCAAAACAAATTCACGTTCTATTGGGTATTGATCCGGGAACATTGAAGGGCATGGAGCCCATCGCATTGTATGAACTGATTCCGCATTCCATCGCCAATGCCGATCCGCGAGTCGTGTTAGTCGGTATTGTCAGCCTGGTGATCATTTTTGGTATGCCGTTGCTGAAGGGCAAGATCTTCAAAAGTATTCCTGCTCCGATGGTCGTGTTGGTGGTCACCATTCCGATGGCCGTGATTATGGACTTCAAACACACGGAGCCTGCGTTTGACCTGGTTAAGATTGGCGACTTCTGGGCTTCCGTTGGTTTTAATGCCGACTTCTCTGCAATCGGTGGTTTTGTTTTTTGGAAATACGTGTTCATGTTCCTGTTTGTTAATAGCCTGGAGTCATTGCTTACGGTGAAGGCCATCGATGGCCTGGACCCGTGGAAGCGCGTCTCCGACCCCAATAAAGATCTGGTTGCCGTTGGAGCCGGCAATGCCTTGTCCGGTCTGTTGGGCGGACTGCCTATGATCTCTGAAGTAGCCCGTAGCTCGGCCAATGTTAATTTTGGGGGCCGCACACGCTGGGCCAATTTCTTCCATGGTTTCTTTTTATTAGTGGCCATGGCATTGTTCATCCCGGTGATCGAAATGATTCCGAATTCAGCCTTGGCCGCGTTGTTAATCGCCGTCGGTTACCGCCTGGCGTCGCCAAATGAATTCTTCAAGACGTATAAGATCGGCGCGGAACAGTTGACGATTTTCGTTGTGACCATTATCGTTACCGTCTCGACCGACTTGCTGGTGGGTATTGCGTCCGGTATTCTCACAAAATTTATCTTCCATATCCTTAACGGCGCTCCGTTAAGAAGTTTATTCAAAGCCCGCTACGAATTTTCCGAAAGCGATACAGAATACGCCATCGCCGTGAAAGATGCAGCGATCTTCTCCAACCTGATTGGTTTCAAAAAAATGTTTGCTCGGATCAAACCCGGAAAAAAAGTCACGATCAATTTTGCTGACGCGCGGATTGTTGACCATACCTTTATGGAACAATTGCATCACTTCGAGGAAGAATACCAGCATAGCGGCGGCGTCGTGTCGATCGTGGGCTTTGAGCAATTTCAATTTTTATCCAATCACCCGCTCGCAGCCCGTAAGTTTTCACCAAGCAGCCAGGCCAAGTTTGAAGTTAAACTGGGGCCGCGTCAGATTGAACTTCGCAAATTTGCGCAAGCCCAGGAATATGGTTTCAATCCAATGAAAGTGCGCAGCGCGATGAAGTACAAGGACTTTCCGATCGAAAAGGGAAACAATATTCAGTATGAAGAAAACTTCATGGAAAAATATATCGAAGCCGGCAAGATCAGCATCTCCGACGTCACGCTTACGCAGGGTGCACGTCAGGCCAGCAGCGACACGCATCTGACCGTAGTGCACGTAACGGAAACGGAACTCTCTATCCCAGACTTTGCACTGGAACCGGAAGGGTTCACCACCAAACTCTCGGAAATGTTCACCGGAAAGGACATTGACTTCCCCGAATATCCGGGATTCTCGAAAAAGTACTACCTCAGAGGATCTTCTGAAGACGGCGTACGCGATTTTTTCGCCGGCCCTATTGTTCGTTTCCTCGAAAAACAAGAACCTGTCCATATCGAGGCGCATAAAAACAGGCTTTTGTTTTACAAAAAACTCGACTTGCTGGACCCTGCGCAAATCCAGGAACTCGAAAAAGTGGCGGAGGAATTTGTGGTCCTGGCATCTCAAAAAGTGAAGCAACCTGTCTAACCAATCATGGCACCCGGCCAGCGGGGGCCATTTTATTTTTCATCAATTAAACCTTTTATGAACATGAAATTGTTTTTTCTCTTGTCCATGCTTTGTCTTTTCGGATGGAGTGGTCTGGCCCAGGGCCAGCAAACGGGAACCGATCAGCCGAAACCGGAACCCAAAAAAGAAATTGAGGAACTTCGCTTAAAACTGAATGAAGACGGCAGCCACTACATCAAGGCTACTTTTCTTAACCAGATCTGGTTCCGTGGAAATCAGAGCAACCCGGGAACCAGTGTGCTGGGTACGCCTGCTAACCAAACGTTTGATATCGGGTTGCGCAGAACCCGGCTACAGCTCTATGGTCAGCTGACCGATCATGTATTGTTCTATTTTCAATTTGGTCAGAACAATTTCAACTTCTTAACGCAAAATGCCGGCAACCGGAAAATGGAAGTTTTCTTCCATGATGCATTGGGAGAATATAAGGTTAAAAAAGGAAGCGATCTATTGTATCTCGGTGGAGGGTTGACCATCACCAACGGACTTTCCCGGTTCAGCCAGCCCAGTATCGGCACGATCATGAGTCTGGATGTGCCTGTGTTTGCTCAGGCAACCGTCGACCAGACCGATGAGTTCTCCAGAAAGTTAAGTGTCTATGCGCGAGGCCAGTTGGGCAATTTGGATTACCGCCTGGTCATGAGCGATCCTTTCCCCGTCAATACCAATGGAACACTGCCCGTTTCCGCTAATGGTACGGTGAGTACGTCTGTCCCGATTGCCAACAGCCCGAATGCTGCCTTCGCGCAGGTGGGCCACCACAAGCAATACCAGGGCTTTTTCATGTGGAATTTCTTTGATAAAGAGTCGCACGCCACACCTTATATGACAGGAACCTACCTGGGGAAAAAGAAGGTC
>DATHFS010000637.1:0-2530 GCA_035317975.1 Cyclobacteriaceae bacterium
TTCAACACGTCAACACTTCAACACTTCAACACTTCAGCACTTCAACACTTCAACACTTCAGCACCTCAACACTTCAACACATTAAACAAGCGGCGCCCAGTACGTACAAGATCCATTCCCCTCCACCGGCCCTTTAAACAACATACACCCGCCGCACTTCTCATTCTTTTTTGGCGGAAGGTATAGCTTGCACACATTGCATTGTTTATCCGGCACAGGGGCTTCCTTCATATACCCTAGCGTATTCCGCTTATTCAGTTCACTTTCACTCACACCGGAAAAATCGTTGCAAGGATCGCCGGGTTTGCTATTGGGTGCATTCTCCTGAACGGACTTTCTCGAATTGCAGGCAACCAACACCGACCCACAACAGGAGAATACCGAATTTATAAAATTTCTTCGCGAAAATAATTTAAGCATTACGTGTTTGCTTATGGCCTACTGTCACCTTCCCACTTCCATCGCCCCTCGCCCTTGTTGGTGTTTGCGGAGGATGAGGGCGGAGACACCAACAAGACTTCCTGGTACGTGTGTTAGTTAGTTAGTTATCCTTCACCCATGCCAACCCACAACACGGGTATGTTCTCAATTCTCGGGCCTGTCTTTGCCTACTGCCTATTGCCTAGTGCCTACTACTTACTGCCTACTGCCCCCCGCACCTCATTAATCGGAATAATACTTTGTCAATTCCTTAATCGCGTCATTGATCTTCCGTGTCGAATCGGCCTCCATTTTGGTTAATGCTTCTTTCAACCCCGGACTCGCTGTCGCGGATTTTTTTAACCCCTTCCTCAGACCCTTTAGCCCGGCTTCCCGATAGCGATCGGGATCTTCCCTGGCCAGGTCCGGGCGAGACAATAAGCTCAAAAGGGCGGCAACTTGTCCTTTCTGATTGCGCGAACCATTGACATACGAAAAGTCCTCAAGAAAGGTAAGTCTCCATGGGTCCGCTTCCTTAAAAAAAGAATTTTGCTGTAGAACCTTCAGCAAGTCATTCGATGACCCATCATCAGAGCTCAAAACCGCCATCCGGAACCATGGATCCTTGCCATACTTCTCCACGACCCTGGCCAACGCAGCTACTGCCTGCGCACCGTGAAAATCCCCGATCGTCAGGGCTGCCTGAAACGCTACCCGGATGGAAGGGTCGTCAATTTTTGCTATTGCCTGAACCAGGCAATCCGGAAATCGCTCCGATAAGATCAATCCATGTTCGCGTACACCCGGTGAAGAATCCTTCATGGCCCGTTTTACCAGTCCAGCATCCAGTGAATTCAATCCTTCCAGCGCATACAATGCATGGAGGCGAACTTTCGGCTCCCCGCTTTGAGCAAAAAGGGATTTTAATGATGGCACGACCGAAGTATCCTGGCGTTCCAGAATAAGTCGCTGAGCCTGAAGGCGCCACCACCGGCCGGGGTGAGCCAGCAATTTAACTAACTCAAGCGTCGATTTGTTTTTCAGGTCAGGGTTTACGGTTGCAGTCACCTTGGCATTGGCTGGCGAAATGCGATAAATGCGCCCATAGTCGCTGCCATTGAGGAAATCCATTTCCTTCTTCAAATCATCCGGGACGGAAACCGGAGTTTCAATATGTTGCCTGTAAAAATCAATCACGTATAAGAATCCGTCCGGCCCCTGTGAAAAATTGTCCGGACGAAACCAGGAATCGGTGGAAGCCAAAAACTCGCTGTTCTTCTCAGCTTCATCGCGCTTTGCAACGAACGTAGGACTGTTATCGAGCGGAGAAAGGATATCTCTGTGTACAAGGTTGCCTGCAACGTCACCCGTAAAAACAGTACCGTAGTATTCCTTTGGAAAGCCATCTCCCGTGTAAATGGTACCGCCGCTGGCTCCCGTGAAGTGATCCTCGGCATATTCCGTCCGATCCAGATGATGTTCCTTAAACTCCTGATTGCGGCGTTTGGTACGCTCGGCGCGCCAATAAGGAGGTGGTGTTTTCTGATACATTTCCAGATCATGATCCGAAACGTTGGTAACGGCATCATGGAAGGGAAGATAAGGATGCCGGTGCCAATATCTCCAGGGAATGACGGTGTGCTGAATGTGAAGGGTATTCTGCGTGAAGAATCGATTACCCCAGTCATCCAGGGTCTGACCAAATTGACTGGCTCCGGTAGTTCTCTCGAATTGATTCCGATCCATCCGGAAGCGAAAGTCCGCTCCGCTCATCGGTAATGGGGAGGCGGTTGGATCTTTGGCAGAACTTACTTCTCCCGGCTGTCCATTGTTGGCTGCATAAATCCAATTGTCGACGCCAAAACTAAGACTCGTTATTTGCGCCTCGGAATTCCTGTCAAAAAATCCGGAATAAAGAACCTCCTTCGTATCTGCCCGTCCGTCACCATCGGTGTCTTTTAAGTAAAGTATATCGGGTGCCGTAGTGACGATAAGCCCACCCTTCCATGGCAAAATACTGGTTGCCTCCATCAGGCTATCTGCAAATACCACAACCTGGTCAGCTCTTCCGTCACGATCGGTATCCCTTAGCTGAATAATACTTCCTTTG
>DATHFS010000638.1:0-6206 GCA_035317975.1 Cyclobacteriaceae bacterium
TCCACTGTAATGTTTCTAGGGGATGCGTGTTTGCCAGGGCGGCACAACGTCACGAAGAACATTTGAGATTCGGAACAGCAAAAAAAACTTTGTGCCTGCCGAAGCGCCTCGCGTAGGCAGGTCTTAGTGTCTTTGTGGCAAGGGGCTTATGAGCAAAAGACCGAACGACGTACACATGGACAAGGATAGACTTGAAATTATCAAGTGGGTGACCACCCTTAAGGATCGTGTCGTCCTGGATATGCTCAAACGGCTGAAAGAGAATCCAAAGAAGATCGATTGGTGGAATGGGATCTCAGAAGATGAGAAAAAAGCGATTGAATTGAGGAATCAATCAATTTAAGATTTAAGAATTGGTTGGACCCGATTTTAAATTTTCAATCTATGTATCTTGCCGTCGAAGCCACAGAGATATAGTTCATTGTTCTGGTCCACTCCGAAGGATGAAATTTCAAAATTAGCTTGCACGAGGCCGGTATTGGCAGGATGAGTCATGTCGGAATAATCGAGGGCCCAGATCCATTTGCTGCTGTAATCGGCATAAATGTATTTGCCCGTCAGTCCCGGCAAGGTAGGGCCCCGGTAAACAAAGCCGCCGGTAACGGATACACCGAAGCTCCGCCCGTACTCCCAGATTGGCATTTTTAACCCGGACGGATTACAATTTTGTCCCGGTGAGAAACAATGTTTGGCTTCCATTGTATTCCAGCCATAGTTTCCCCCATTTTCAATAATGTCAATCTCCTCGAAGGAGTTTTGGCCCACATCGCCTGCCCAGAGCTTGCCGTTGGCTGGATCAAAGCTGAAGCGCCAGGGATTTCTCATTCCATAGGCATAGATCTCTTTCCGGTATCCGGATGTGTTGTTGGCAAAGGGATTGTCGGCGGGAATACCGTAGAGCGCACCGTTCTCCTGCTTGTCGACATCGATGCGAAGGATCTTTCCAAGCAAAGCGGCTCGATTCTGTCCGTTGCCCTGTGGATCCCCGCCGGAACCGCCATCGCCTGCAGCAATGTAAAGGTAGCCATCGGAGCCGAACGATACTTGCCCCCCGTTGTGGTTGCTGTAGGGTTGCGAAAAAGTAAGGACCACTTGTTCACTTGCGGGATCAGCCTGATCGGGATTCTGCGAGATCTTGAACCTGGATATGACCGTGCGTTCGGGATTGGTAGCGGTATAGTTGACAAAAAAGTAACCGTTCGTCTCATAGTCGGGATGGAAAGCAAGTCCCAGCAATCCCTGCTCGTTTCCCTGGTCCTGCACTTTGCTGCGGATGTCCAGAAAGATAGTTTTGGCAGCAACGGTAGAGTCATTCGGAAATACAGAGATCAGGCCCGCTTGTTCCACCACAAAAAGTCTGTTGCTCTGATCACCCGCATGCTGCAAGTCCACCGGTCTTGTAAAAGATAACTTCGGAAACGCTGTGATCACCTTGTACGAAACATTCACGGGAGGAGTGTGGTCATTCGACTTATTGCATGAGTCGGAGGCGAATGCGAAAAGCAAAAATACAAGGACGAGGTGCCGGGTTGGGTTGTGTGTTTTCATGGTTGAAGCGAACGTAAAGGTAAATATAAAATATTCTTTGTGTCTTAGTGTCTTCGTGGCAAATTGGGCGAGTGCCTTCGTTTTCCTACCTTGCCACCCTGTACAATCGTATTAATAAATAATGAAGAACGCCAATGACATGCGGATTGCCGTCCTGATCGACGCCGACAATATTCCTCACGCCAATATTAAAGGGATGATGGAGGAAATTGCGAAATACGGTACGCCGACGTTCAAACGGATTTACGGCGATTGGACCAAGCCTAACCTGGGTGGATGGAAAGGGGTGTTGTTGGAAAATGCCATTACCCCCATTCAACAGTACAGTTATACGGTAGGCAAGAATTCCAGTGATTCAGCCATGATCATCGACGCGATGGATATTCTTTACACCGAAAAGGTCGACGGATTTTGTATTGTTTCCAGTGACAGCGATTTCACCAGGCTGGCGACTCGGCTCCGGGAAACGGGTATGATGGTCATTGGCATGGGCCAGAAGAAAACACCCGCTCCGTTCATTGTCGCCTGTGATAAATTTATCTACCTCGAAATATTGAAAGGGGCGCCCCGACCCAAGATCGAAAGTGGAAAAGATAAAAAAGAAACGAAGGTGGAACCGGAGACCCTCCAAAAGGTAGACGACGATACTATCAACTTGATTTCGTCGACCATCACCGACCTCGCCGACGACAGCGGGTGGGCCTTCCTCGGGGAAATAGGAAGTTTGATCCTGAAAAAACAGCCGGCATTTGATCCACGGAATTTTGGTTTCGGTAAGCTGGCTCCGTTGATCAGGAGCATAGGAAAATTTGAGATCGATGAGCGGGAAACCGATAAGAAAAGAGGAAAACTTATTTATGTGAGGCTCAAGGGGTAGATAATTTAGTCATTGGTTATTGGTCATTAGTCATTGGTATTGGTCATTAGTTATTGGTGGTGTAATGATAAGTTTTGGACTCAGCCTTTTTAACGGAGAACCACTGATCTGCAACTTGCAACCAGCAACTGCTCATAAGTGAAAATAAAAACGACACTCAGGACCTTAACGATTCTCGTACTTCTTGGTACAAACATCGGCTGCGACCAGGTTTCCAAAAGCATTGTCCGCCGTCGCATTGCATACGATGAACGAATCAGGCTTGTCGATGATCACATGACGCTCACCCGGATTGAGAATGCAGGATCATTTTTAGGCCTGGGCGATTCGCTTACCCGTCCGATGCGATTCATTATACTTACTTTATTTCCATTGCTTTTCCTGGCGGTGGGGGTTGCCGCACTCTTTGTCAAGACCAACCTTACCGGAATTACTGTACTTGGGTTAAGCTTTGTGCTGGGTGGGGGGATTGGAAATATCTTTGATCGCATCGTTCGTGGTTCGGTCACCGATTTTATCCACATCGACTTCGGTCTGTTTCAAACCGGCGTGTTTAACCTGGCCGATGTTTCAATCATGACAGGCATCTTCATTCTTTTCATTCACTCCTATGTCCGGCAGGCAAGGGAAATCCGTATCAAGCAATAAAACGTTTTCATCTTTTATGAACCAGCAACTATTCGAATCAGTCGACCACTACATCAGCGGGCTTTTTGGCGACCAGGACGAAGCATTGATCGCCACGGAGCAAGCCATTATAGACGCCCATATTCCTCAGATCAGCATTTCCCCGAACCAGGGGAAATTCCTGCAGGTGTTGGCCCGGCTATGTAATGCCAGGAGAATTCTGGAGATCGGCACACTCGGTGGCTACAGCACCATTTGGATGGCGAGGGCGCTACCCTCCACCGGGCGGCTCATCAGCCTGGAGCTCGATCCCCTCCACGCGTCAGTGGCGCGCAAAAACATTGTTCGCGCCGGTCTGGATTCCATCGTCGAAATCCGCATCGGAAAGGCACTGGATTCATTGGCTCAATTGAAGGCAGAGAATGCGGCGCCCTTTGACATGATCTTTATTGATGCCGATAAACCGCCGTATGTGGACTATTTTCAATGGGCATTGCGTTTGTCCAGACCGGGTACACTCATTGTTGCCGATAATGTGATTCGCGAAGGCAACGTAATGGACAAATCCGCCACGGACCCCATGGTACAAGGCGCCCAACGGTTCAACCAGATGCTGGGGACGCATCCGGGTGTCACTGCGACGATCATTCAGACGGTGGGTCTGAAGGAACATGATGGGATGGCACTGGCGGTGGTGAAATAGTTCCCGGTTTCTCCGAAGGAGTCCGGAGTCCTTTTTCAAAACTGTAAAAGAGATAAAACAACGCCGGAAGGATCAGGACACTACCAATCAGCAAAGCCACTCCGAGGGCCGCTATCACATTGGCAGGAGCAATGTGATCGAATAAGGAAAAATTATTTCCGCCTTTCACGATGATGAAATCCGGAAAGCGGGCATAATTCGCAGCAAGCAGGATCATAGCTGCCTGGAAACCCGCGTGGAAGCGCAGTGCATTTAATTTTCCTTTACGAAGGGAAGACCACAACAACCCCAGCGAAAGGGTAGCGGCAATGACCGACCCAAGACCAACCGGATCGCCAAAGACCCATTGCACAAGGGGAACGCCGTCAATTGCTGCAGCAAGAAAGACTAACCCGCCGAAGATCACGGAAGCAATGTTCATTTCTTTCGCTGTGCGAATGAACCGGCGCTTGTCCTGTTCGCTGTTGGCTTCGCCGATCAGGTAAACCTAAGCAAGATAGCCGCAAAGCGCTACCGTAAAGAGCCCGACAGTCACGGAGAACCAATTCAGCCAACTGAAAACATAGGCTGACAAAAAACCGTCGGCCTCCAGGTTGATCTTTCCCGAAAAAGTACTTCCGGCGATGATCCCCAGAAACAAGGGCGTAATAAAACTGGAACTAACAAAAATGTGGTTATACCAATGCTGCATGTCGTCTTGTACGGCGTCGTAATGCCGGAAAGCAAAAGCAGTTCCACGGGCAATGATCCCCATCAGCATGATCAATAGCGGAATATGGAGGTGAATAGAAATCTGGCTGTAAATTTCGGGAAAGCCCGCAAAAAGAATGACAATCGCAATAACAAGCCACATGTGGTTAGCCTCCCAAACCGGCCCGATCGCCTGATATAAAGTTTTACGGACGCCCGGCTTGTTCCGGGATGTCGTAA
The DNA here is from genome assembly GCA_035317975.1 of Cyclobacteriaceae bacterium. Taxonomy (GTDB): domain Bacteria; phylum Bacteroidota; class Bacteroidia; order Cytophagales; family Cyclobacteriaceae; genus ELB16-189. Next base: position 4,686 of record DATHFS010000638.1, read on the forward strand.
CCAACTCAATAATACCGGCGCCAAAGTCAGCTCCTCCCAGGACCAGATACAACAAAATAGCAAGCCACAGATAAACGATGACAACGTATTGCATGATCATTCAGGCTGGGCGGTTAAATTACTTGTATCGTACAAGACAGGAACCATTTTGATTTGCCTGCTCAATAGAAATACGATGGCAACGGTCAGGGAAAGATAGATCAAAGAAAAAAGATAAAAAGAATAGACGATGCCGGGCATGGGCGTGACGGCATCGGCCGTGCGCATGATCCCTTGAATGATCCAGGGTTGTCGCCCTACTTCCGTAACGGTCCAGCCGGCCTCCACGGCAATGAATCCGGCGGGGGTAGCGATCACAAAAAACCGCAGGAACCATTTTTGCTTCGGCCATTTTCTTTTCCACCGGCTGATAAAAAGCAACAGGGAGACCAGCATCATAAAAATTCCCATTCCTACCATGATCTGAAAAGCATAGTGTGTAATGGCTACCGGCGGCTGGTCTTCTTCCGGAATCGCGTCGAGTCCTTTCACTTCGTCGGTGAAGTTGCCGTGGACCAGGAAGCTGAGCATGCCGGGGAGGACGATGGCATAATCTACTTTCTTATTTTTTTTATCAGGAATTCCGCCAATGTACAACGGGGCCGATTTTCCGGTATGAAAGTGGGACTCCATGGCGGCTAACTTTGCGGGCTGCCGGCGTGCGATGTCCTTTGCAGAGAAGTCACCGCTGATGGGCTGCAATACCGAAGCAATGCCACCGAAGATGGCGGCAATTTTGAATGCTTCGGTGTGAAAGGGAATATTCTTCTTTTTGAGAATCATCAGCGCATGAACACCGGCCACAGCAAAACCGGTCGCGGCAAAGGCCGCGATCGTCATGTGCAAGGCTTGAAATAGCCACGCGTCATTGAACATGGCTTTGATCGGATCAATGTTGAGGTACTCGCCATGGACAAAATCAAATCCCGCCGGACTGTTCATCCAAGCGTTTGCCGCGGAGACCAAAATACCGGAAGCCAGACCACTGATGCCAACGACTACACCGGTGAACCAATGGAACCAACGATTGAACTGGTCCCATCCGTAAAGAAAAAAACCCAGTGCAATGGCCTCAATAAAAAAGGCGGTTCCCTCCAACGAGAACGGCATACTAAAAATAGGACCCGCGTGCTTCATGAATGTGGGCCACAACAGGCCGAGTTCAAAAGACAGCATCGTGCCGGATACGGCACCGGTTGCAAAAAAAATAGCCACTCCTTTACTCCATGCTTTAGTAATGTTTTTGTAGATGATGTCGCCGGTGCGAAGCCAGCGGTAATGTGACACGGCCATGAAGAAGGGCATCACCATGCCGATGCAAGCATAGACAATATGAAACCCGAGGGACAACGCCATTTGTGACCGCGCGGCCAGGAAGTCGTTCATTTTAAATCGATTGCAATAATGTACCGAAATAGAGTTCCAGGTGCTGATAATTGTTCCACGAAAACGTGCCGACCCGGTCACCGGCTTTTACGCCCA
>DATHFS010000639.1:0-2489 GCA_035317975.1 Cyclobacteriaceae bacterium
AGAGAGTGTTTGACATTTGAACTCAAAAACCTGAAAATAGTATGGGAAAGATAATTGGAATAGACTTAGGAACAACCAACTCCTGCGTAGCCGTCATGGAAGGCAACGAACCGGTGGTCATTGCCAACAGCGAAGGCCGCAGAACAACTCCCTCGATCGTTGGTTTTTTAGATAATGGCAAAGGCGAACGCAAAGTGGGCGACCCCGCCAAGCGTCAGGCCATTACCAACCCGAAGAACACCGTTTCATCGATCAAACGCTTCATGGGCAAAAAATTCGACGACGTGACCGGCGAAATGAAAATGGTAAGTTATACGGTGGAAAAAGGGAATAACGACACCGTGCGGGTCCGCATCGGCGATCGGTTGTATACCCCACAGGAAATCTCTGCGATGATTCTTCAGAAAATGAAGAGTACGGCCGAAGATTACCTCGGTACCACGGTAACCGAAGCGGTGATTACCGTTCCGGCTTACTTTAATGATGCCGAACGTCAGGCTACCAAAGAAGCCGGGCAGATTGCCGGCCTCGATGTAAAGCGTATCATCAACGAGCCGACTGCCGCCGCGCTGGCCTACGGCATGGATAAGAAAAACAAAGACATGAAGATCGCGGTGTACGACCTCGGTGGTGGTACATTCGATATTTCGATATTGGAGTTGGGCGACGGCGTGTTTGAAGTTAAGTCCACCAACGGGGATGTGCACCTCGGCGGCGATGACTTTGACATGCGCATTATGAACTGGCTGGCCGATGAATTCAAAGCCGACAAAAACATCGACCTCCGCAAAGATCCGATGGCCCTTCAACGCCTGAAGGAAACGGCCGAAAAGGCAAAGATCGAGTTGTCCAGTTCACAAGAAACAGAAATCAACCTGCCCTACATCACGTCGGTGGACGGCGTGCCGGAACACTTAGTAAAGAAATTAAGCCGCGCCAAGTTTGAACAACTTTGTGATGACCTGATCAAGCGCACCCTGGAACCCTGTCGCAAGGCAGTGGCGGACTCCGGAGTAAGCATCGCTCAGATTGACGAAGTAATCCTGGTCGGAGGTTCTACGCGTATTCCCCGGATCGTCGAGGAAGTGGAGAAGTTCTTCGGTAAGAAACCTTCCAAAGGGGTGAACCCCGACGAAGTCGTTGCCATAGGAGCTGCCATTCAAGGCGGTGTGTTGACGGGCGAGGTAAAAGACGTATTGCTGTTGGATGTTACCCCGCTTTCTTTGGGTATCGAAACGATGGGGGGAGTGATGACGCGACTCATTGAATCCAATACAACGATCCCGTCGAAAAAATCAGAAGTGTTCTCAACGGCGTCCGACAATCAGCCGTCCGTAGAAATACACGTGCTGCAAGGCGAACGTCCGATGGCGAAAGACAACAGGACGATTGGAAGATTCCACCTGGATGGAATTCCACCTGCACCGCGCGGCGTTCCGCAGGTCGAAGTAACCTTCGATATCGATGCCAACGGTATCCTGCACGTGTCGGCTAAGGACAAGGGCACCGGAAAAGAACAAAAGATCCGGATCGAAGCCTCCTCCGGCCTGACCGATGCGGAAATCCAAAAGATGAAGCAGGAAGCGCAAGTCAATTCAGACGCGGATAAGAAGGCAAAAGAACGCGTGGAAAAGGTCAATCAGGCCGACTCGCTGATCTTCCAGACAGAAAAACAGCTCAAAGAATATGGCGATAAGCTTACGGAACCTAACAAGGTGGCCATCACTGCAGCGCTTGAAAAACTGAAGGAGGCGCACAAGACGCAGGACATGGCTTCCATTGAGAATGCCATGAACACGCTCAATACCGCGTGGCAAGCCGCTTCGCAGGAGATGTATGCCAATCCCGGGGCGAATGCCGGACCTGGAGCCGGCCCTCAACCAGGAGCTAATCCGGGTGGCACGGGAGCCCCGGAAGGGGGCGCCAACCAGGACAATGTCTCCGATGTGGAATACGAAGAAGTCAAGAAGTAAGAGCCAATCCACCTGGAAAAGGCCCAATAGAACTCAAGACCCCGCTCATTGGCGGGGTTTTGCTTTTTACAATTTTCATAACAACTCCTAAAAATTCATTTTTATCTTTGCTGCCCTTAAAATGATGGAAGCACTATGCTAGTCGTAAAATTTGGCGGCACCTCAGTTGGCAAGCCCGAGAGGATGAAAAAAATTGGCGAACTGGTCCTGGCCATGCCGGGCAAAAAGTTCGTTGTCCTTTCCGCGCTGAGCGGGACTACCAATACCCTTGTACGGATAGGCGATCATTTGTTAGCCCAGCAGGACACAGCCGCCGCCAGGGAAATTGCCGACCTCGAGAAACACTATCAAGGGTTCATCCAGGATTTATTCAGCGATCCTGCCTACAAGGCTATTGGTCAGGAAATCGTTAGCCGTTATTTCAGTTTATTCCGTTTGCTGGCAGCCGGTCAATTTGACGACCGCAGTTACCGCGAGTTGCTGGCACAGGGCGAGTTGATTTCCACGGAATTATTT
>DATHFS010000640.1:0-3820 GCA_035317975.1 Cyclobacteriaceae bacterium
TACCGGTTTGGAGAAGCTAAAAAAATAAGTTCCTATTGCAAAAAACAATTCAACAGGAGTATCCAAGAGTTTGCTTATAATGATACGCGTATCGAATTAGGAAAACGAAGGCGTAAATAAATGCGGAGTTTACTTAACCAATTAACCGTTCGTCTATGGCCTCCACTCCCCTCCCCCGCGTAGCATACTTCTGCATGGAATATGCACTGCAAAGCGACTTCAAAATGTATGCCGGCGGGCTCGGTATCCTGGCCGGGGATTACCTGAAAGGAGCGAATGACCACCGGTTTCCGATCGTGGGCATTGGCATAAAATGGAAGCAAGGGTATACCGACCAACGTGTTTCAGCGGATGGCAAAGTGATTGACTCCTACCCTATCTACGATTACCCCTTTCTAAAAGACACTGGCATCACCGTTTCGGTCACCATACGCAAGCGCAACGTGAAATGCAAGGTCTGGCTCTGTGATTCATTCCGCAACGCACCGTTATACCTTCTGGACACCGATGTGCCCGGGAATGAGGACAGCTGGATCAGCGGCCAACTTTACGGTTGGTTCGGTGAAGAGCGCATAGCACAGGAAATGGTCCTTGGAATCGGCGGGGTGAAAGCACTTCGCGCATTGAAAATCCCGGTGGATGTTTATCACTTCAATGAAGGCCACGCCCTCTTCGCCGGCTTTGAATTGGTTCGGGAAAAGATGGAACGCAGAAGGACCTTCGACCAGGCGGTTGCGGCTTCACGAGAAGAAATAGTATTCACTACCCATACCCCCGTGGTTCAGGGAAATGAATCGCATTACCTCGACCGCCTTTTATATATGGGAGCGGATAACGGGGCCTTCACAAAACAGCAATTGAAACAGCTCGGAGGCTCTCCCTTCAACATGACCGTTGGAGCCTTACGTTTGTCACGCAAGGCCAATGCAGTGGCACAGCTCCACGCGGTAACGGCTAACAAGATGTGGAAGGACGTCGATGGACGTGCTGAAATCATCGGCATCACGAACGCGATTCACCTTCCAACGTGGGTAGACCGGCGGATCATCAATGCAGCAAAGCGTTCTACCACTGAGATAGGGAAGCTGCATCAGGAAAACAAAAGGAACTTGCTCAGCTTCATATATGATCGAACGGGGGTCAGACTAAAACAGGACGGACTCTTGCTGGGCTTCTCGCGCAGAGCCGTGCCGTATAAGCGGAGTGACTTTATTTTCAGTGACCGGTCAAAAGTGGATACGTTGTTTAAGAGCGGGAAGCTCCAGATTGTTTTTTCCGGCAAAGCCCATCCATTGGATGACGGAGGCAAAAAAATCGTGGCGAACATTGTGGCCCTGACCAAAAAATATCCCAGGTCGGTCGTCTTCCTGGAAAACTACGACATGCTGATCGGATCCATGCTGGTCCGCGGATCGGATGTATGGCTTAACAACCCAAGAAGGCCGCAGGAGGCAAGTGGAACATCCGGGATGAAGGCGGCCATGAACGGTGTACTCAACCTTAGCATCCTCGATGGTTGGTGGCCGGAAGCCTGCCAACATGGTGTCAATGGATGGCAGATCGGCGATGGCTATGAAAATAGCAATGAAAAGAAACTGGATGCTCATGACCAAAAGGCCTTCTACAAGGTGCTGCTGAATGAAGTAGTGCCGACATATTATCAAGACAGGAAGCGCTGGGTAGAGATGATGAAGCAGAGTGTGCTGACTACGTACAAACAATTTGCCGTGAAACGAATGCTGGACGAGTATTATAATAAGTTGTATAAAAAAATGGAGTGAGGCTATTAGAGGTTTTGGCTGAAATGGAGGTTCCAGGCCTAAGATCCAAAATCGACTGCTTCAACCAAACTAAAATGCCGTCGAAATTGTATTTTTGAGATAATCCTATCTTTAAAAATGGAATCAAAGGCCTTCGAAAATGAACTTTTACAATTCGCCGGTAGTATCGACCCCAAAAGCATCCAGGAAATAAGCGCGGCTATTGAAGCCGGTTGCGAAAATATTGACTATAATGAGTGGTAAGAATTACCTATGCGATACCAATTCGGCAGTCTGTTGCCAGGCCTCGTCCATCAATCGAAAAAAATCAAAAAATCACCTCTCCGATCAAAACTTAATATCATAAGAATGTGTTGGTTGTGCATACCGATCGGTATGTAATTCAAAAACTATGAAAACCACACAAAACACCGTACTCATCACCGGGGGAAGCGCCGGCATCGGCCTGGAGATCGCGAAACAATTTACCGCCAAAGGAAACAAGGTTATCATCACCGGAAGGGATAAAAAAAGATTGAACCTTGCCGCATCACAATTACCGGGCGTCACGGCAATTGCATGCGATGTCACTAAAGCGAAGGACGTTGAAGACCTGGTAAAGAAACTGAATTCAGATTTTCCATCCTTGAATGTGGTGATTAATAATGCAGGACGCGCTATTCTCCATAATCTCTTACAGGATAGGAATGCCTACGATAACGCCAGCGATGAAATACTGACGAATTATCTTTCCATCATCAGGTTGAATGAAAGCATATTGCCCTTGCTGAAGAAACAACCGGATGCCGCCATCGTGCACGTATCTTCTATCGTTGCCTTTGTACCCAATCACAGAATGCCGACCTATGCAGCAAGTAAGGCTGCACTCCACTCTTACACCTTATCATTGCGACTTACCCTGGCAAAAACCACAGCGATCAAAGTCTTTGAACTTATGCCTCCGCTGGTCAACACGGATTTCTCGCAGGAAATTGGAGGCGCGAATGGGATTCCTCCGGCCGTGGTGGCGGAAGAATTAATAAAGGCATTTGAAGTAGGGCAGTATGAGATCCACGTTGGCAGGACAGCTCATATTTATGAACTAAGCCGGTCATCGCCCGCCGAGGCATTACTTGCTATGAATCCACAATAAATCACATAGTTGAGTTGGTTCCTATGCCACAAAGACACTAAGACACTAAGGAAATTTGAAATAAGTTAACTTAGGGACTTAGTGGCAAAACATAGCTACGTGATTTCTATAGAAAAGGATCGGTGAAAAGTCATCCCCGCTTCCAGCATCCGTATTCCCTCCCTGGCCTTAAACTCTCCTTCAAAACCATTGTTGTCAGCCATTCCACACCAGGGCTCCAGGCAAATAAATGTTGCTCCTGGTTTTGACCATATCCCAAAATAGGGGAAATCCGGATAAGTAAATTTGAGTCTGTAATTTGATTTTTTGCTTTTTAAATAAAGCCAGGTTGACTGCATCCCTTTGAAAACAAGCGCGTCTTTCGTAAAAAGATCGCTGTTCAACGAGAGCACTTTTTCGTTTGTAATGACCCGCTCCGTTTTTCCATTAAAAAGCCCTCCGTCCAGCAGATGCCGGTCGAGAGTTTCTGTCTTTTCAAACTCGACGTAGTAGTCCGACAAGTTTTCCTCCGATTGTAAAGCAAAACCCGGATGAGCCCCGATGGAAAAGTACATGGGTTGCGAGCCCTTATTTCCAACTTCATAGCGAATTTGAAGTTTAGACCCCTCCAGGGAGTAGACGATTTTCAATTCAAACGGAAACGGATATTTCAGAAGGAGTTCAGGTCGGGACTTCAGAACAAATTCAATTGCATTTGCCCTGCGCTCCCCTGCCGTGAATTCATTGTCGCGTGCAAAGCCATGCTGAGGAAGGGAAAATACTTTCCCGTTCACGCGGTAGGCATTGTTGTTCAACTTCCCCACGATAGGAAAAAGAACAGGCGCTCTCCTGGGCCACCACTCCGGAGCCCCTTGCCATAAATATTCCTGTTGACGTTCCTTAGCAAAGATACTCCTTAGCTCAGCGC
>DATHFS010000641.1:0-2110 GCA_035317975.1 Cyclobacteriaceae bacterium
TCTGCTATTTTTGCGGCTCTTTAAAACAAAACGTCATGGCAGTAACCCGACTCAAACGCAAGAACCGCAAAGATAAAGCCAAGGCATCCCGCAGAAGGACCGCGCTGAAAATCCAAAATTTCCAGCCTGTGATGAAAGGCGTAGACATCGAAAAGATCAAGGAAGAATTTAAGGCTAAAGCAGCTGCAAAAAAAGCTTAATTCTCGCTAAGGAATACCTTTGGCCATGTCGGATGCCGGCATGGCTTTTTAATTGGTCAATTGCCCGCGTTTGCCCATTTCAATCGCTTCCATATTCCGGATTTCTTTGTTTGTGATTTCAAACCGCAACAGCGTCTTGATAGGATGAAAGCCATGATTCCCCGCCGCACCCGGGTTGAGAAAAAGCATGTCGTTCAAGCCGGCGTCGCGCTTGACCTGGAGGATGTGAGAATGGCCGCAGATGAAAATATCCGGAGCAGCTTCGGCTAATTGTTTCCTGACCCTGGTGTTATAGTGCGGGGGTGTTCCGCCGATATGCGTCATCCAGATGGCGAGCCCCTCGCATTGGAAGTGGAGATCTTCCGGGAAACGCGACTGAATTGATTTGTCATCGATGTTGCCATAGATCGCGCGGAGGGGTTTGAATTTCTCCAATGCATCGGCTACAGCGGGTGCGCCAATATCACCGGCATGCCAGATCTCGTCACAGGATCGAAAATGCTCAAAGACCCTGGGGTCGAGGTAACTGTGGGTGTCGGAGAGGAGACCGATTTTCATGTTGGGAAAGGTTCATGCTACGTGCGCAAAGGAAACGCAAAGTACGCTAAGTCGCACAGGGACGGAATAGTACGATTCAGATAGTTAATTAAAATAATTTTATAATGAGTTCGTCTTTACGATCGAGGCTCCCCAATCTAAATCTTAAATTTATACATGAGTAATCCTAAACCTAAATCCAAAGTTACCATAGCCCACGTTTTTAAAACGATCATCTGGCCCCGAAAAAACATTATTCTGGTGGGATTGCTCCTGATCGTCATCAGCCGGCTGGCCGGACTTGTCCTGCCCGGCGCCACTAAGTTCCTGATGGACGACGTTATTGCGAAAGGGGATATGCATATGCTCAAGCTCATCCTGTGGGCTGTGGCAGGATCTATTTTAGTTCAGTCCGTCACGTCCTATATGCTGACCAAAATTCTGAGTGTTGAAGCCCAGCATTTAATTTCTGTCTTACGGGCGAGAGTACAACAACAAATCCTCCGGTTGCCGACCCGCTTTTTTGATAATAATAAATCCGGAGCGCTGGTTTCCAGAATCATGAATGATGTAGAGGGGGTGAGAAACCTTGTGGGAACAGGGCTTGTGCAATTGGTAGGAGGGGTCCTCACGTCGGTGATCTGTTTGGTCCTCCTGATTCAGATCAGCCCGTGGATGACCTTATATGTGCTGGTACCCGTGTTAATTTTTGGTTTGATTTCGATGAAGGCATTTGCCTATATCCGTCCTGTTTTCCGGGAACGCGGTGTCATTACAGCCGAAGTGACGGGCAGGTTGACCGAGACCCTGAGTGGCGTTCGTGTCATCAAGGGATTCAATGCAGAAGCGCAGGAGATCAAGACCTTTGAATCGGGCGTAGAAAAACTTTTTCTCAATATCAAAAAAAGCCTCACCTCCACCAGCCTGGTAACCAGTTCGGCCAGCCTTCTATTGGGCCTGGCGTCGACGGGTATCATGGGCATCGGCGGATACCTGATCATGCAGCACCAGTTGACGGTGGGCGAGTTCTTATCGTTTACCTTATACCTCGGTTTTATGATTGCCCCGATTGTGCAGATGAGCAACATTGGCAGCCAACTCACCGAGGCTTTTGCCGGCCTGGACCGGACCGAGGAAATCATGAACATGACTCCGGAGGACGATGGCACCATCCGGAAGATCAGGATTGGTCCCATTCGCGGAGACATCGTTTTCAAAAATGTCTCTTTTGCATATGAAGAGGGGAAGGAAGTGGTGAAGAGTATTGGTTTCAGTGCACCGGCCGGATCAGTCACTGCTCTCGTAGGAACTTCGGGATCAGGGAAATCGACGATCGCCGGGTTGGCCTCTTCTTTTTTGAGTCCCGACAGCGG
>DATHFS010000642.1:0-4189 GCA_035317975.1 Cyclobacteriaceae bacterium
TGGATTATTACGACATTACTATTAGTAATAGAATCGTTTATAGTTCCTCCATTACAACGGACGATCGCTTGCTGGCTAACCCGGTTACTGCGTTAGGCAGAATACTAAAGGGCAACAGCACCGGTGCCGGGAATGCGGACCTGGCAAGTGTGCAATTTTTCATTAATGGTATTAAAACCAGAACCCAGGGGTTGGATTTTGTTGCGAGCTATAAAAATATTGATCTTGGTCAGGGCAAATTGGCAATCAATTTTGCGGGCAACTACAACATTGCCAACAAAATCCTGGGAAGCCCCAACGACCCTCAAGCCATAAAAGACGGCGGCACCACTATTTTGAATACACAGGTAAAATCATTGTTGCAGGAGGGTCGTCCGAAGTATAAGGCTATCCTCGGGTTGGATTACGCTGTTGGCAAATTTAATGCAGTGCTGAACAACACGTTATTTGGCCCGACAAAATTTCAAGACCTGGATAATGGCGGGGCGATTATGAACAACATAAAGCAGGTATTTACTCCGGGTGTGGTAACCGATCTGAATATCGGTTATAACTTTTCGAAACACATTTCTGCCTCTTTTGTGGTGAACAACTTATTCAATGTATTGCCGAAATGGAAACTGGAGGCCGTAACGAATCCGGACGATGCTCCGGGCGATCAGGCTAACAACAAAGCCGCCGCCCAGGCTTTGCTGAATGATCCCGTTCAAAAAAACCTGCTGGAGGGTTTCCTCTCGTTCAGCGGCAGATATCGTATTCTGGGATACAATGGTTCCCAGTTTAGCCAACTCGGAACTACCTTTCTTGCCCAGTTGAATTTTAAATTCTAAAAAAGGTCACTCCTGCGTGCCGAAGCGAAGCCTAAGAGGCACTATGGCGCTTCGGCACGCGGGAGTGACCTTTTCTGATTGGGAAAAGTAGCAAAGTGGGATGACTATCCCAATATGAGATATATTCTCAGTGCGCGACCCTTAAGTTGCATCAATTTTGGGCTTTTTCCCGTGGCATGCCGTTGGTACTATGGGTAGTATGAAAACAATCATCGTAACCCTGGTAATCTTCTTCGCATTCTTAGCGGCTCCTGCCTTAGCTACTCCCAAACCTAAAAAAGCAAAGGGAATTCATTCAACCCAGAAATACATCTTTAATTTCAAAGGCAGACCTGAAAAAAAGCACTACTGCTAAACCCGGTTGAACCGGACCGGCCAGACTTCACCTTCTCAAGCCTGATTTAGTTTTTCTACCACCTGTTCGCAGATCTTATGGGTAAGCAAAGCGCCCCGGTATTCCAGCGATGGCGGGTTCGAAGCCAGAGCTTGTAAAAAGGCCTCCACGATCTGCTCAAACCCCCGCCTGTGCAACGTCGCCTCCCAATCATTCGACCCTAGCCGGGTTTCATTTTTATCCTGGTAAACAACGACATCCGAGAAATTATAGACCACCCTTTTCTCACTGGAGGCGAATACCTCCAGCCTTTCTTCAACCGTTCCGCTGTCCCTGTTCATGATTCCAATAGCAGTGTCGCCGTCGGGAGACGTAAACTGCACGACGACCTGGTAAAGCCTGGCCTCTTTTTTCTTTCCCGTGACAACCAACTTTTCGATGGGATAGGGGAACAGGTACAGGAGGGTATCGATGACATGGATGAAGTCATCAAAAATAAATGTGCGCACATCCCCCGGTAAGGCCTTTCGATTCTTTTGCATGATGATCATGTTGGGATTCGGAAGTTCCTTCAGCTTTTGATAGGCAGGGGCATACCGGCGGTTAAAGCCGACGGTCAGCAACAACTTTTTCTTTTCCGCCAGCGCCACCAGTTTTTCAGAGGAGGCATAGTCATAGGTGATCGGCTTATCGACATACACATGGATGTTGCGGGACAAGAGCTGTTCCACCAGGTTTTCATGCGCAGCGGTCGGAGCATGTACAAAGGCGCCGGTTATCCCGCTGTTCATCAACGACTCCAGGCTGTTGTGTCGGTTTTCAATCCTGTATTGCTCGCCCAGTTGCCGGAGCGTCTCCGCATTCCGGGTATAAAGGTGAGCCTCCACCTTCTTTCCGCCGATGATCGGCAAATAGGCCTTTTGGGCAATATCACCTAATCCGATTATTCCAATTTTTAACATGCTGTAAGATAAATTCAGGTTCACCTGCCGGCGCGAGACGCTTCGACGGGCTCACGCAAAGAACGCAAAGAAGAATGCGCAAAGAACGCAAAGTCTTGGTTTTCTCTGCTAAGCTTTGCGCCCTTTGCGGTTTTGCTTTGCGTTCTTTGCGTGAAATGCATTCTCTTGTAATTCAGGTGCCTGAGTCTGGCGTGTTCCTTACGGTGGTTGCCTTCTTATTTTGCCGGATCACTTCAATAATAGCCGGCAGAATGGAAATAAAGATGATGATGAATATCACATACGTAAAATTGTCTTTAATGACCGGCAATCCGCCAAAAAAATATCCCAGGAAAAGGAAGCTCGTTACCCATGCCATACCCCCGGCAATATTGTACGCCGCGAACCTTCTGTAGCTCATGGTGCCGATGCCGGCGACAAACGGAGCAAAGGTGCGGATGATAGGAATGAAGCGGGCATAAATAATCGTTTTGCCGCCGTGTTTAGTATAAAACAGCTGCGTCTTGACAAGATATTCTGCTTTGATAAGTTTATAGCGACCACTAAAGGCCTTTGGTCCCATGTATTTTCCTATATGGTAATTGACCAGGTCGCCCAGTACGGCAGCGGCCATGAGCAGTACCCAAATCAGGACGATGCTCAGCGTGGCATCGGGCTTGGCGACGATGGCGCCGGCAGCAAAGAGCAGGGAGTCACCCGGCAAAAAAGGAGTCACAACAAGTCCGGTTTCCGCAAAAATGATAAAAAAAAGGATCAGGTAGGTCCAGGTTTGATAGTTATTGACAATTTCCACCAGGTGGATATCGATATGCAAAATAAAGTCAACAAGAGATTTGATTAATTCCATTGGTTCAAGAGTAAAGCGTGCGCAAAACTAGTCATATTAGGATATTTCTTTTTAAAAATATCATGCCAGGCTTCTCTTGAACTACTTATTTTTGCCATACCACTGACTTAAAAAATGCACCTCATCCTGCCCTACGAAAACTGGCTCAAATACTACGACTCCTCATCCGATGAGCATTCTCCCTTTTATGGCAAGGAATACAATCTTGACCTTTATTCAGAAACGATTTACGGCTACTACATCGACCCTGCCTGGGACTCGTTTGGCTCGGCTACGCTATATCTGAAAATACTGTTTGCCGACTACGAGGAAGGGGTGGTCGTGCTGGAGTTTATCGGCGAATGGAATGATACCATTGAGAACGACATCATGACATTGAAACGGAACTTTCTGGAAGTACTTTCGGCAGAGGGCATTAACAAATTCATTTTGATTGGAGAAAATATTCTCAACTTTCACGGCTCCGATGATTCATACTATGAAGAATGGTTTGACGATGTGGAAGAGGGTTGGATCGCGGCCATCAGTTTCCCGGAATTCATTCAAGAGGAATTCCGAAAATACGGAATTGATCAATACGTCAACATGGGAGGCACCCTGCAAATTGAGCATTGGAGGACGTTGCATCCGCTGAAGTTTTATGAGTTGGTGAAGGGGTTGATTCAGAGGAGGTTGAATTAGTTATAGTTATCTTGCCTTCATGACCACGATCATTCGCAAAAACGCAAAGCCTTCGGAAGTGAAGAAACTAATGATTCGGATCAAACGCAAACCCAAAGAACCATTCAATCCTCAGCGATATTTGGGTGTTTTGAAGGTTAGCAAGGACCCTTTGGAACTTCAAAAAGAATGGAGACGTGACTGGGACCGGTTTTCTTCTTGACACCAACATAATCTTGTATTTGCCGGGGGGTGACAAGGACTGCCTTGATCAAACCGGTTAAGCGACTATGTTTTTCTTATAGAATGTAATTCCTACCCTATTTATGTGCTCCCGTACTGCTTCATCTTTTATAGTCTGATAGTTGACCACATCAATCTTATAGGGCAAATCCAATGAATCGAGTTTAACATTCAACAGCTGCCGAAAGTTTGGCCAGGGCTTTGCGATAATTTGAAAAGCGTTGTGTCCAGCGTATATCCTTGTCTTCCATTGTTATAATGACAAACTTAAAAGTAATCAATTTAAAACTCAACATTCACAAAAGCATAACCA
>DATHFS010000643.1:0-2744 GCA_035317975.1 Cyclobacteriaceae bacterium
CTGATTTTAATTAACTTGCCGCAGTACAAAAGTTTCCATGGCTTATGTTGCGCAAGCGTTTACTCCTTCTGCTTTTACCATTTTTCATATTCTCCCAGGGTTCCCAAAAGCGGGAGTCCTCACCCCCCGCCCCTCTCCAAGGTGGAGAGGGGAGAGATAAATGGGTCAGTTTGTTTAATGGCAAGAACCTGGATCATTGGCAGCCAAAAATTGCAGGATGCAAACTAGGTGAAAATTATGGCAATACGTTTCGTGTTGAAAACGGAATACTAAGCGTTCGGTATGACCAGTACGGCAGCTTCAACAATAGGTTCGGGGCATTGTATTACGACAAAAAGCTTTCGAACTACCGGCTAAGAGTAGAATACCGTTTCGTTGGCGAAACGGCTCCCGGTGCTCCCTCCTGGGGATTCCGCGACAGCGGAATACAATACCACGGTCAGGACCCTAAATCAATCGCGCTAAAACAATCCTTTCCCGTGTGTCTGGAATACAATCTCCATGGGGGAAATGGCAAAGAGGAAAGACCGGTAGGTGAGATCTGTGCCAATGGAATGTATGTACAGATTAATGGCGAGAGGAATGAATCCTACTGTAGCCTTCCGACCGTAAAGAAAACGTTCCACGGCGACCAGTGGGTCACGATGGAGATCGATGTTCAGAATGGGAAAATCATCCACTTTGTCAACGGCGAAGAGATCCTTCGATTTGAAAATCCAAGGTATGATCCCAAACATGAAGTGGCGAAAGACCTGATCATCGGGGGTAACGATATAGTTAAAGGAGGATTTATTTCCCTGCAGTCCAACAGCGCTCCGGTTGATTTCAGGAAGATTGAAATTATGGAGTATTAACCTCACCCCCGGCCCCTCTCCGAGGCGGAGAGGGGGGCGTAGGGTCTGTGGCAATTGTTCCGGGGGCCTAATTTTTTTACCTTCGTCAGTCTTATGTCTCTATTCATCTCCTCTCTCAATTCAGGCAGTAACGGGAACTGTTACTACGTCGGTACCCAGGAGGAAGCGGTATTGATTGACGGCGGCATCTCGTGCCGCGAAACCGAACGGCGGCTGAAGCGACTTGAATTATCCATCAAAAAAATAAAGGCCATTTTTGTAACCCATGAGCATTCCGACCATGTTTATGGCGTCTCTCAACTTTCAAAAAAGTATCAACTTCCCGTTTATATTACCGCCGGCACGCTTCGCGATGGAAGAGTAAAGCTCAAAGAAAATTTAATTCAGCCTTTCCGGGCTTACGAACCGGTTACCATCGGCAATCTGACCATCACCGGTTTTCCAAAATTTCACGACGCCAGCGATCCGCACAGTTTTATTGTGGCCAGCCCAACGGTCAAGGTGGGCATTTTCACCGATATTGGTTTACCCTGCGAGCATGTGATCCGCCATTTTGAACAATGTCATGCGGCTTTTTTGGAGGCCAACTATGATGAGCAGATGCTGGACACGGGTAAATATCCCCTCCACCTGAAGAACCGCATCCGCGATGGCCACGGACATCTATCGAATAAGCAGGCCTTGCAATTGTTCCTGGATCACAAGCCTCCCTTCATGACTCATTTATTTTTATCGCACCTGTCGCAAAACAACAATTCTCCAAAACTCGTCAAACAATTATTCACACCGATTGCGGGCCTCACCCAGATTATTATTGCACCGCGCTACAAAGAAACACCACTATATCATATCAGAAATAGCCCGGCCCCCCACGGAAAGCGGATGGCATCATATGAAGGAATCCCCCCTTTTCTCCGAAGGAGTCCGGAGTCCTTCGAACAGCTTTCCCTGTTTCAATAGTTCCAGGTTCAGTTTCCTTAAAGCATCAACCATGAATGACATTACAGTAAAGCTCGACTCCGACGGCAAGGGTTCATTCTTTATCGATCAGGAGGGTGAACGTCTGGCGGAAATGGTGATCAGCATTGAAGACAACAATTTGACAGTCTACCATACAGAAGTGTCCGATAAATTAAAAGGTCAGGGCGTAGCTACCAAATTGCTTTCGACGATGGTGGCCTATGCCCGCGAACATCAGTTGAAAGTAATTGCACTTTGTCCCTATGTGTCAGCCCAATTCAAAAGGCATCCTGAGGAGTACAAAGATATTTGGAATCAGCATTGGCATTCTAAGACATGACGGGGATTTGTGTTTAAGTGCTGAAGTGTTAATGTGTTGAAGTAGGCCGTACACCTGACCATGGGCACCCCCAACATCAACACCTCCGCACATCAACACATAAACACACCTCTGTGCGGAAGTGTTGAAGTGTTAATGTGTTGAAGTAGGCCCCACACCTGACCATGCGGTACCCCCAACATCAACACTTCAATACTTCAACACTTAAACACATCAACACATGCTTCGACACAGTCTCCTTCTCCTCTACAGAAACTTCAAGCGGTTTAAGAGTACGTTCTTCATCAATTGGATTGGCCTGTCCACCGGAATGGCCTGTACCTTGTTGATCTACTTATGGGTGAACGATGAATTGAATATTGACAAGTTTCACCAAAGCGATAAGCGGCTTTTTCAAGTGATGGCGCATGACGTTGATGGCAATGACATCAGGACCACAGGAAATACGCAACATGTTTTGGCGAACGTATTGGCCGAAGAAATGCCCGAAATCGAATATGCAGCTGTCGCTACTCCTCCTTTGTTCTTTCCCACATTTACACTTGCGGCTCAGGACACTCATGTGAAGGGAGTTGGAAAATTTGCTGGCA
>DATHFS010000644.1:0-2344 GCA_035317975.1 Cyclobacteriaceae bacterium
ACTGGTATTTACGCGACAAATGCCATTGACGCACCGGAAAAAAGACCCCTACCATCGTTGGCTCTATACCAAAATCGATTTATTCATCACCATCACCGAATTGCTGAAGAGAGACGCATTGGAAAAGTTGCCTCTCCCTTCCGATCGTGTTCTGCGACTCTATTATGGCGTCCCGTCTCCTCCGCCGAAAGACGAAGTTTTCCTAAAACAGTTCCTGACTATTTCCCAACCCGGAGACTTTACTATCGGCGTCTTTAGCCGGTTGGAATATCAAAAAGGCCAACACCTTGTGATTGATGCCTTAAAAAAACTAGTTGGTAAGGAGATTCCGGCAAGGCTCTACATCGTCGGGGATGTGATGTCGGCAGAATACAACGAATCGCTACTCAGTCAGGTGAAATCCCTGGGACTGACGGACAGGGTCGTTTTCAAGGGGTTTCTTCCACAACCCGCCCTCGCTATGATGGGCATGGATGTCCTCGTCTTACCCAGCCGGAATGAAGCGTTCGGCCTGGTCCTCGCCGAAGCCATGCGTTGCGACATTGCAGTGATGGGTGTCAACGCCGGAGGCGTACCCGAAATTATAGACGACAAGCAAACGGGTCTGCTATTTGAATGGGGCAACACCGATCAACTAGCCGGTCATCTAGAACATTTATTCAGGGAGCCTGCCTTCAAAAATCAGCTGGCACACCGCGGCAAAGAAAAAGCCGATAGAGAATTTAACAGTGAGACGCATTTTCAGCAATTGGAAAATTTGTTTTCCGATTTGATGTAGCGGGTACAATTAAGTCTTGAGTTTATAGTCTTGAGTCCCCGGTCGGGAATCCATAGTTATGAGTCAATCGCCTTGATCCTGGTTGAATCCAACTCAAGACCAGGGGCTAGCGACTCACGACTCTACTTATCGTTGTCGCTGTTCTTGAAATACTTCTCATCATCGTCCAACTCATCCGGTTTTTTCTGAGTCGGTCCTATTTCAAGAATTCTGAATTCCGTCCGGCGGTTGCGCTGGCGGCCTTCTGGGTTGTCGGTACCATCCGGGTTCGTGTTTCGCGCGATGGGTACTTCTTCGCCGTACCCTTTCGCTACCAGGCGCTCCGGGGAAATGCCTTTGCGAATCAGATAGGCGACGGTTGATTCGGCCCGCCGTTGAGATAGGGCGATGTTATAGTCATTTGACGCTACACTGTCGGTATGCGAGCCCATTTCAATTTTTATTTCCGGATTGTCGTTCAAAAGGTCTACCAGTTTGCTCAATTCCCTCGCTGATTCAGGGCGGATGTTGGCGCTGTCGTAACCGAAGTAGATATTCTGAAGAACAAAGCGCTTGTTTTTCTCTTTCCTGTCTAAGACCAGAATAGTATCCAGGGTGATGTTGGTCACCAATTCCTTAAGTGACTCCAGGGGTACTGACTTACCGTGCGTGGTGTACACCTGCCGCTTGGTGAGGTAACCGTCGGCCTCACCGGTAAGCGTGTAATTTTCGTTTTCATACACACGAAATAGAAATTTTCCATCATTGCCGGTCACAAAATCCTGCATCACATCCCCTTTACCATCGAGGAGGATAACTTTGGTTTCCGCAAGGACCTGACGGGAGCTGTCTTTTCGGGTCGTATAGGTAATGCCTTCCAGGAAATAATTGACGACTTTCAGGTTGGGGTCTTCGTTGATAAAGGTGTAGATGTCATCGTCCCCCTTGCCTCCTTCACGGTTAGAGGTAAAGAACCCCCTGTCGGGCTTAAAAAGAAAAATCCCGAAATCATCTCCCGAGGAGTTCATGGGTTGACCGAGGTTCTCCACTACCGTTTTTCCATTCGCCCGATTCACAACAAAAATATCCATCATGCCATAGCCCGGATGTCCGTCGGATGAAAAATATAATTTACCATTATCGGCAACGTACGGAAAGAGTTCATCTCCGGCTGTATTGATATCGGGACCTAAATTCCGGATTTTACCAAAGCGGCCTCGGGAATCCATTTGCGCTGAGTAAATGTCGTCCCCCCCAAAGCCCCCTTTCCGGTTAGAAGAAAAATACAGCGTTCTTCCGTCCGGGCTGAAGGCAGGCGTCGAGTCCCAGGTATCAGGCTGATTTATATTGATCAATTGGGGCTCTGACCAGGCGCCGTTGCGGAACCGGGAAAGATAAAGATCCACGTCGTTGGCTCCCTTGCGTTTCCCCGAGTTGCCTTTCCCAAACACCATGATCTTGCCATCCGGTGAAAAGGTGATACAGCCCTCATTGATCATAGGATCGTTGAGGGTAACCGGCAGCAACGTGATCGTATTCGCATCCACGTTTGCCCCCTTTGTTACGACTTTATATAAATCCGAAAAG
>DATHFS010000645.1:0-7331 GCA_035317975.1 Cyclobacteriaceae bacterium
CGCTGCAGCGCCTCGGCTTTATTCAGTATTACTTCCCCTAATCGTAAGATCGGGTAGTCGTTATCCGAATTTGTGCCTTGAAAGGTATTAATAGCAAACTTTCCAAACCGCGCACCGCCTTGCCGCGAAGAATTGGGATACAACTCATTAATATGTGGGGTATAGTTCACAGGTGCACCATCAGGGTCTGCCTTGTCGTAAGCTAAATCCAACACAGCGACATCCGTGCCGAAATAGTATTGAGGACCTGTTATGAAATTCGCGGCTTTTCTTTTATCTGCAGCATCATACGAATTATAGAAATCCTCCAGGGTGGCAAACCCGTTCCAGGGTTGCGCTGTCAATTTATAAGTCAACTGAGAAGGGTAGTGAAGCGTCATGTGTGGCCAGGTGGAGCCCTGACCGGTAGACTGATCAAATGGAACAACAAATATCATCTCCGTCGTGCCATTATTCTGGCAGTTATCAGGCGCAAAGACATCGGCATAATTAACAGCCAAAGAATAGATGCCTGAATTGATTACCGAGTCTGCATAGGTATTGGCGTCTGCATATCTCGGCGTTCCGGTGTAAATGCCGGCATTCAGATACAACCTTGATAAGAGCGCCCACGCTCCGGCTTTATTTGCCCTACCATAATTCTGCAGACCGGGAGTCAAATTAGGAATTGCTGCTAAAAGCTCGGACTCAATGTAATTGAACAGGACCACCCTATCCACCTGAGGCGCATCATTTTGACCCTCTTTTATAAGTTTAACCCGGCCAAAAACATCCATTAACCGCCAGTAATAATAGGCCCTCAGGAATCGCAACTGGGCCGTTTGCCCCGCATTCAGGGCAGGCGGTCCAGTGATCAATTTGTTGCTTTGGGTGATGCCCGCATACGCATTATTCCAAGCATCATTAATCGCCCAAGTTTGCGGGGTAAATTGATGTTGATGGAACTTGATATAAAGACCACCGTCATACCAGTCCCCCCCTTTTTGCGTAATGACAGCCTCGTCCGTTCCTGTTTCTTGCACCGCAAAAAAACCTCCGTTGGTTGCCGTACCGGTTAGCAGAGTATTAAATGCTCCTTGAAGACCATCGGCGGGTTGCGCCAGATTCTTGTTGACCGATATCCCAAGTCCAATATTCGTTGGAGCAAACTTCTTGGTATACGTGTCCTTCAGATTTTCGTCCAGGTTGGTACAGGCTAACCCTCCCATTATAAATAACGAGCCAACCAAAGTGTACTTATATATATTTTTCATATGTCTCATTTTAACTATGTGTTACAGACCAAAGTTTAATCCGAACGTAAACGTTCTTGCAGTGAAGTAGTTATTCCTCCGGTCAATCCCCGGCGCCAAAACGTCGGGCGTATTCTGACTCGCCTGGGCCCTGCTACTACTGAAGTCATTATCGGCTAACACCGGCTCAGGGTCAATTCCGGTATATCTCGTAATTACAAAAAGGTTCTGACCGCTGACAAATAACCGAAGGCTCTTGAAAGGGCCCGTTAGCTTGAAGTTATAGCCAATGGTCACGTTGTCCAGTTTTAAGAAATCTGCCTTTTCCACATACAAGGAACTGTACTGCGCCTGCTGAAGTCCAGCGGGAGCTAACCTGGTAATTATCCTATTATAGGAGTTGATGGCGCCCGGATCGATCGGTTCGTAGAAAGCACGGAACTGGTTGACCAAGCTATGCCCGAATGCACCGCGGAAGAACATATTCATATCCCAATTCTTGAAGCTCAACCTGTTAGTCCACCCCAATTCCAGGGACGGTATGCCATTTCCAAGCGATTTGAAGTCCCCTTTTGGCAACAAAGCATCAGAAGGATTCGCGTCAACAAGTCCATCTCCATTCAGATCTTTGAATACCGGTGCACCCTTAGAAACTCCTTTAGTAGGATCCTTTGGATCGTTTACCTGATTAGCACCATCGGAGCCACCGCCTGAAACGTGGTCAAAAACAGGGCCCCATATTTTACCAATCTTTTCCCCTACATCCAGTCTGGTAATATTCGTACCATTTTGCCCTGGGGATCCGAAATCCGCCCTTCCTGAGGTCGGTACAAGAAAGGATTTGAGTACGGTTGAGTAATGACTTACTACAATGCCTGTAGTCCATCGCAATTGACCAAATTGCAATGCGTCGTAGTTCAATGTAAGCTCTATTCCCCGAGTGCCGAGCGAAGCAGCATTCTGCCACTGTGAACCAGAGGGTGCAATGGCAACAGGAACGCGGGTATTCAGCAAGATAGCATCGCTAATGGTTCTGTCATATACATCCAACGCTCCTGTAAACTTACCCACGCCAAAATCAAGACCAGCATTAATTTCCTTCTTTTGCTCCCATCTCAAGCTTGGGTTGCCGCTCGTATACAAGGCAACCGCACCGCCGCCACCGGTGGAGTACGAATAATTATCCTGGGCTTGTCCGGACGAACCCGGAAGTGAACCTGTTACACCGTAGCCCACTCTCAATTTCAGTAAATTAAAACTAGGCAGTTGCAAATATTTATTGAGATCAACGCCAGCGCCCAATGACGGGAAAACTCCCCATTGGTTATCTTTTCCAAGTTTAGTGGATCCTTCCCTTCTTACCGATGCATTAAAGTAAATCGCTTTGTCGAACATCAGGTTGACCCTTCCAAAAAAGGCGATGATCTTATTGTTAGGAGTAGCACTACTTTTTGCAAGAAGGTTACCATTCGTACCGGAAATACCGGTTACCTGGTCGCCTGAATTTTGCAGGGCATTATAGCCAAGCGCATCGCTTGGGAAATTCCCCATTTCTAAATAGAGATCACTGTATTGATCCTGCTGATAGGAATATCCGCCCGTAGCCGCCAAATCAAGATTATTGAACGTCTTGGCGTATGTTCCATAAGTTTCAAATAACGTGAAGGATTTATCAGAAGTAAACCTTCTTGCCAAACCATTCCTGCCCTGACCGTTGTATAAGGAAGTGATGGAATAATATTCTCCGTTGAGAACGTTATCGAATTGCTGACCATAGTTGACCGTCCACGTCAGATTCTTAACGATTTCATAATCAATCTTGGCACTGTAGTTAAGGTTCTTCTTTACACCCGTATTGGTATTTTGATTCAGAATAGCAACGGGGTTGTAGTTATCAAATAAGATAGCCTGATAATAATCTCCGTTGGCAAAACGCAATGGGGCAGTTGGGTTAAACAAGGCCGCATATCGCATCGCTTCATTAAAAGAAAAATTACTCTTCCGGGTAGTAAATGCCATGTTCAGGTCAACCCTCAAACGGCCGTCGAGAGCCCGGTGAGTCAGGTTAGCCCTTGTGTTAGTTTGGTCATATCCTGAATATTTAAGGATACCATTGATATTTCTAAAATTGGTTGACATCCGGAATGTGGTATTTTCATTACCGCCCGAAATGGCAAGGTTTTGGACCGTTGAAACTGCGGTTTGGGTTACCTGCTTTTGCCAATCACCCACTGCCGGCAGACCGGTAGACACCCCATTTCCTTCGCGACGGTCGTTCCCCCCTGCGTTCACATATTGGTCGGTCGACATTACGGGTATTTTCTTATAAATATCCGATGCTGCAACGGAGCTATTGTACGTAATGCCAAAGCCACCACCCTTTTTTGAACCTCTTTTGGTCGTTACCAAAATTACACCGCTGGAACCCCGGCTTCCATAAATTGCAGCCGCTGATCCGTCTTTTAAAACGTTAATGGTCTCAATATCGTTAGGGTCTATATAGTCTAACGAGGCTCCCAGGACGCCGTCCACAACTACCAAAGGGGATTGATTTGATCCTACGGTAGAAAGCCCGCGCAGGCGCACAATCGCGCTTGAGTTGGGGTCACCACCTTTATTATAGATACTGAGTCCAGCTACCTTTCCCTGTAATAATAGACTCGGGTCATTCACCGTTCCTTTGTTAAAATCCTTCGTGTCCAGGGACACGACTGCACCTGTGATCTCCTTTTTCTCCTGCGATCCGTAACCAGTTACAACTACCTCAGAAAGGGCAGTTACATCGGAAACAAGCGTTACCGTGAGCGAAGTTTGTGATCCAACGGCCACCTCCTGTGTAGCATAGCCCACAAACGAAAATACAAGTGTTGAATTGCTTCCAACGTTAATCTTGAAATTACCACCGGAATCAGTTACTGTACCATTGTTGGTACCTTTCTCCTGAATGTTGACGCCAGGAACCGTTGTCCCATCGTCGGAGGAGGTCACCGTTCCTGACACTGTCTGCTGGGCGAAGCCTGCCAGGGATCCGCACGCCAAGAAGATCGTGAGATACCTGCGAATAAACAGATACAATTTTGTCATACGTTAGTTGATTTAGGGTTTTAATTGTTGTTGTTAAAAAAGTTTTCAAAATCTTATTCATACCTTGAAGTCTTGAAGAATAATGCTTTGAACCACAATAATGCATTCAAATTAGAACTTCCCGGCCAGCTTTTAACAAATATTTGAATAAATTATAATGGAAACGATGTCGCAAACGTTTGCGGTCTCAGAAAAAGCGCTAATTTGTTTTGAAAACGAAGAAATGTCATGAAATTCAATCAAGTCACTATTAAGGATATTGCGCGGGAATTGGGGATTTCACCTTCTACGGTATCACGGGCCCTTAAAGATCACCCGGACATCAGTGTTCAGACCAAAAAGGCGGTGAATGAGTTGGCGGAGAAACTGAATTACCAGCCCAACATCGTAGCCTTAAACCTGCGACAAAAAAAGACCAATACCATCGGCGTCATTATCCCCGAACTGGTACACTTCTTCTTCTCTACGGTTATCAGCGGGATCGAATCGGTCGCCTACGAAGCGGGATACAGCGTTATCCTCACCCAATCCAACGAATCGTATGAGCGCGAGAAGAAAGATATCAAGGCGCTTTTCAACAGCCGCGTGGATGGCATGCTATTATCCATTTCAAGAGAAACGACCAACTACGATCGCATCGAATCCATCCTGTCAAAGGGAGTACCTATTGTTTTCTACGACAGAATGTACACTAACCCGGAGACCAGCAAAGTCATCGTGGATGACTATATCGGGGCAAAAGAGGCCGTTTTTCATTTGATTGAGCAGGGGTGTACGAGAATAGCCCACCTGGAGGGCGCCCCCGGCATCTCTATTTCGGAAGACCGGAAGCGGGGTTATCTCGACGCCTTGCGTGAAAATAATATTCCGGCGAAAGAAAACCTGATCATTGAATGCCCCAGCGCCAGTCTGGAAGAAGCTAAAAAAGCGACCAAAAAATTACTGACCTTCACTCCCCCACCGGATGCCATCTTCGCCAACAACGACATGCTCGCGATGGGAGCCATGATGGCAATAAAAGAAAAAGGGCTGAACATACCGGATGACGTTGCGATCATGGGCTTTAGTAATTGGTTTTTCAGTCAGTTGATGGATCCGCCCCTCAGTTCCGTCGACCAACCCGGCTTTGAAATGGGACAGGAAGCGGCTCGTTTACTGATCCGGCAAATCGAAATGAAGGACAAAGAACAGTTTGATCCAACGCCTGAAACCAAGATCTTAAAGACCCGGTTGGTCATCCGGGCTTCTTCATTGAAGAAGCAACCCAGGAAAAAGTAAGCGCAAACGATTCCGGGAAAAATATCCCGCAGATCGAGGAAGGGTTTCCCGCAGATCTCGCGGATTTACGCAGAATGGCGGAATTTTTTTTCCGCAGATCTCGCAGATTTTCGCAGAATTCTTGGGTAAGGGAAGAACCTGAGAAGAGCCCCCACTATGGAATAGCCTGCCCCGATTTTCATCGGGGTCATACCGGGCAACTACAAGATCTTAAATCTTGAATTTTTAAATTAACTCTTGAATACTTAGTATTTTTAAACTCGATGTCATCACTCCATCTCGCCCTACTCCCGTAATTTTAAATTCTAAACTTTAAATCTTAAATGTCTTCCCCTTCCACAAAAAATGCCGGTCAGAGTCTGGGCAATCTGGTAACGTATCAAAAAGAGGCATCCGGAATTTCAGGTGAAACGACTTTTGGGAAATTCAGGATTATCGTTTACAATGAATCGATTTGCCGGGTTTCCATCACCAGGGAGGATGGCTTCACGGATTTCTCCTATTCTGTTATCGCTCAACCTGAAAAAAAAGATTTTACACTGGATGAACATGGAGAGGGAATATCCTTGCGCACGTCCCGCTTTCATTTAACAATTTCTAAAAATCCGGTTCGGTTTTCGTTCGCCGATCTCCAGGGACAGGTCTTAAATGAAGATGAGGCGGGCCTGGGAACATCGTGGATCGGCGAGCAGGTTACTACCTACAAGAAACTGCAGGAGGGTGAGCGCTTCCTCGGCCTGGGCGAAAAAACCGGACCGCTCGATCGCAAGGGGTGTGCGTACCAGAACTGGAATACGGACGCCTACGCCTATCATTCCGGCGCCGACCCGCTCTACTCTTCCACTCCATTCTATATAGGCATCCACCACAACCGGGTCTACGGGATATTTTTCGACAACACCCACAAGTCGTTTTTCAATTTCGGCGCTTCCAATAACCGTTTCTCCAGTTTTTTCGCCGATGCCGGTGAAATGAATTATTACTTTATTACGGGTTCATCGGTGGCAGAGATCATTCAGGGCTACACACACCTTACCGGAAGAATGGAACTGCCTCCCCTGTGGAGTATTGGCTATCAACAATGCCGGTACAGTTATTATCCCGACAAAGAAGTCTCCTCCCTGGCAAGAGCATTCCGGGAAAGAGACATTCCTGCCGATGTGATCGTGCTGGACATCCATTACATGGAGCAGTACAAGATCTTTACCTGGGACAAAAAGAATTTCTCCAATCCGAAAGCGCTCATCGATGAACTACGCGCTCAGGGTTTTCACATCGTGGTCATGTGCGACCCCGGAATAAAGATCGAACCTGGGTATAAACCCTACGACGATGGACTGGCCAAGGATGTTTTTGTCAAATATCCGGATGGCGTAAACTATGCCGGCCAGGTCTGGCCGGGGTGGTGTCATTTTCCTGACTTCACGCATCCGAAAACGCGCGAATGGTGGGCATCCCAGTTCCAGGATTATGTCAATCTGGGTGTCGATGGTTTTTGGAACGACATGAATGAGATCGCTACCTGGGGCCATGCGTTGCCGGAGAATCTGGTTTTCGATTTTGATGGCGATCCCTCCACGGCCCGGCGGGGAAGGAATGTATATGGATTCCAAATGGCCCGAAGCACCTACGAAGGGACCAAGGCCTTGATGAACGGGAAGCGGCCCTTTAACCTGACGAGGTCCGGATTTTCCGGAGTCCAACGCTATGCCGCCTTCTGGACCGGCGATAATGTCT
>DATHFS010000646.1:0-2895 GCA_035317975.1 Cyclobacteriaceae bacterium
TCAATCAAAAACATATGGATCGGCCAACCCTGCACTTACTATCGCCTATTCAGGTTTTCTCAGATCAGACAATAGTAATGGCATTGATGCCGCCCCTGCGATTTCTACTACTGCGACACAATGCACCAATACGGGCTCTTATCCCATATCGTTGTCAGGCGGATCAGACAATAATTATGCGATTGCACTTGTAAATGGGACATTGACGATTAGTAAAACCTCCCTGTCTGTAAAGGCCGACCCAAAAACAAAAGCTTACGGCAGTCCTAATCCCCCCCTCACCTTTACGTATTTAGCTTTTGCATGTAGTGACAATGCAGGGGTTATCGACACACCTCCCACCATCACGACGACCGCGACAACAAACAGCAGCCCAGGCGTCTATCCGATTACATTATCCGGCGGATCAGACACCAATTACTCCTTTACCTTGGCAGGAGATTTTTTGACGGTCAGCCCTATCGAAGCACTGGGATTTAATGGGGATAGCGGGAATAATCAGTATGTTAGGCTTTCCGACGTTAATGGGCGTTTCAATCTGGGGACAGGGCAATTCGTATTGGAAGCGTACTGTGAACCATCCCCTCTAGCGACTTTACGGACCCTGCTTTCCAAGCGAACTTTCGTGAACGGGTCCCTTTCCGACGGTTTTCTTTTTGGGATATGGAACGATGGACGTCCCTTTATTCAACTAAAGGGCTCTCCCAATATTCTTCCGAATGTGGGTTCAACGAATTTGTTTGATGGAATTTGCCATTGGGTAGCTGTGCGCCGAAGTGGCAATACGATTTCATTTTTTGTTGATGGTAGCTACATTGGCAATGGTAACAGTACCAGCAACAGGAATATGAATTCTACGGGTCTGTTGCAAATAGCTTCCGACCCTCCAGTGCCAACTGCCGGCTTTACAGGTTGGATTGGTGAGGTAAGAATTTGGAATATTTCACTTTCGAATTCCCAAATTACCAGCAACACTGGAATTGTTTTGCAACCTCAAACGGGGTTGGTTGGATATTACACTATAACGGATTCTTATGGAAGCCAGTCGTTAAGTGATCTTTCAACTGCGAATGCATCTTTAAAAAATAATGGAATCTTGGGCACCAGCACTACGGTTGATGCAAGTGATCCCGTGTGGCAGAGTGCCTCACAAGCAATCTGTGGAAATTCTGGCGGCCGGATAGGTATTGGCGACATAGTCACCTATGATTACATATCCGATTCTACACAAAACGAAAGAAAAATCATCGTCTTTGAAGAAAACGAGTTCGCCAGAATTTTCCCTAATCCAACTTCAGGAGAATTTCATTTACAGGTTCATCCCTCTCCTGATACTTTTGATTTAAAAATAGTTGACACAATGGGAAAGGAAGTTGAAAGTCAATTTGGCTTGTCCCCCGGTGAAATTTATAATCTTGGTGATGGGTGGGTACGCGGCATGTATGTGATCCTGATTCAACAAGGAAACACGAGAAAATCATACAAGGTTGTGATCAATTAGGATACGATCGTCATTAAATAATACTTTAAATGCCTTAATTGGTACCAAAAAAGCCGTTGTAGAGATTCATTCCAGGGATTTCGATGCGGCGAAGCCTCACCGACGCTGTCAGAGTGATGCTCAATGAAAAGTGGGGCGGTCAAATTAGAGCAGGATCAGGTAATCGGCTTTTTGACCGAAAATCACATGAATCGAGAGAAGCAGGTTACCTCAGCCCGCCTTTGTGTGATGTAGAAAGTGGAGTTATAGAGGCAGAATTCTATTTTTTGCTAACTTTAATACCCAATTACCTAAAGTCAACGCAATGAGAAGATGTTTACTCCTGTTGCTGGTTGCCGTTCCTTGTGCACTTTCGGCCCAGAATGTTACGATCAAAAAAGTAGAGCTGGCCGGCGAAAAGATCATTGTTCACTATGACCTCGATGACTCCAATTCGAGCAACGAGTACATGATCAATCTGTATGCCTCCAAAGACAATTATACCACACCCCTTACCAAGGTAAAAGGAGAGATCGGGGGTGAGGTCAAGCCAGGGTTGGACAAGAAAGTGGAATGGAGCCTGTTGGAGGAGTACGGCGCCTATAAGGGACGGATCTCACTCGAACTCCGGGGCAAGGTGTATGTTGCTTTTGCCAAGCTCAGAAATTTTGACACGGAGAGATCCTACAAGCGAGGGAAGCAATACGATATTTTTTGGAAGGCCGGAACGAGCACTCCTATCAGCATGGAACTTTTCAAGGGCAACCAGCGCATTCAAGGCGAGATGAGCCACCCCAACAGTGGCAGTTACGTGTTGAGTATCCCTTCCAATGCCAAACCGGGAAAAGATTACCGACTGAAACTGACCGATACGAAAAACAACAATGACGTTGTTTTCTCTCCCTTCTTTAAGGTGACTCCAAAAGTGCCCACGGTGGTGAAAGCGGCGGTAGTCGTCGTCGTGATCGGGGGAGCGGTAGTAGCGCTGGGTGGTAAAAAGACTCCTGCAGATGCGGGGGGGACAACGGCAGGCGGTGATATTGCTCTTCCGGATCTTCCGAAATAACGGGCGGTGCAAAATGGGTTATTAATAGAATCTGGTGCTAAATCATAGTGGTTTAGTGGAAATTGAGATGGCTTTTTCCAAGTTGAGAGTAAGGCTTATGAAGAAATATTTACAAATATTAATTGCGGTCCTGATGTGTAATGGTTCCGTGTGGGCCCAGGTGACTTTTTCCAATCTCCATGGACCGAACGGCGGCGCTGTTGGGGACATTGAAGTGAATTCATCAGGTCATCTCTTCACCTATGTTACTTTGCAACAGGGACCCTACAGACCCGTTTCAGGTGCCGTCTATCGCAGTGTAGACAACGGTCAGAACTGGACAAAACTTTCGACAGGTACAAATGGATTA
>DATHFS010000647.1:0-10370 GCA_035317975.1 Cyclobacteriaceae bacterium
GTCATGGGAAATTGCGGTCGAATAAAGCCATGATCGCGCGTGCTCAGAATAACCATGTCAACCAAAAATCCGATCTTATTGAGCATGGATGCCATTAAGAAATTGATATCTGCCGCGGTCCCCTTTTTCTTTTCAAGCACCTCCTTGAGATCCCCCGCTAAAAGATTGTTGACGCCATTCCATTCGATGGTTTGTCTCAGGTAGGCGTGGATAGCTTCTATTTTTTTTAATGGATTCGAAATCCCGGAAGTGATTTTTTCGGCGTCGTCCTTCAGAAAACTGGATTTGACAACAACCTGTCCGAAATGATCGTGCTTCAGAAGGTCTTCGATCAAACCTGGCCATGAACTCATCACCTCCATGACCGGTTGATTGGGATAATGTACGGCAGCCAGGGCAAAGTTTACTTTAGTAATATAGTCCCGTTCACTCGTCATGTAGGGTTCTACTTTGAACGCCGGAACATCCTTAAAAATCCAATGATAGGCTTTTGCTGAGTACCCTGTCATTTCCTGGCTTTTGCCCGAATATACCGAAGGCTGAATATAGCCTAGCATGTATTTCTCAACAATAAAATATTCAGGTATAATGGCCCAATATTCACTCCAGCGTACAGGGATCGTATGCTGAAATTCCCAATCGGGAAAACTGAGCGGAGAATTTACGGTGTAGGAATATTCTAGCACCGAACCCTCTTTGACGTTCGGCAATGTGAATTTCTGGAGGTCCAAGTTGGCTGTCAGATTTTCCTTAAAAACACCTTCCTTCGACATTTCCGTTTCCACGATCTTGCCAGCTTCCAGGTTGTAAGTGGTTGCTCTCAAATTCGTAATTCTTGAACGGTCGGTGCCAGACCCTAGCAAGGGAAAAGGAATGATCACATCGGCGTGATGCAAGCCTTCTTTTTTAAGAATTTTTATGCGCACCTGTCGTTCGAATATGGATGTCGCTTTCGTAGAAGTAGACGAAACCCTTGTAAGCCTCGCGTAGGTCTTCAAGTAATCCACCAGAATAACCGCGACAGCCGAAGAATCCCTTTCATAAGTAGTCATCACCATGTCCTCCATGGGTATAGCGCCATACTTGACAGGTGGCTTTTGCGAAAACACTTGCCAAGAAATAAGGCTCGCCAGAATCCAGCTTGTCAAAAGTCTCATACTCCTAGTCCGTCCTTTGTGAGAATTTTAATTCTTCTACTATCCGTTCGAAGGTCAACTGAAAACCCTTGCCCTGGTTGTACATAATTACCGATTCACCAAAAATTCGCCAGGTTACACACAATTTAGGCATTATCCACTAAGCAGAAAAGCCCTGGTTGTTGCGCACAGATGACATGTAATATTCTTTTATCTTTCGGGTTATTCGAATGTCCAAATCCAAAACCCTCTTCTTCTGTCAATCCTGCGGTTACGAATCGGCTAAATGGCTGGGCAAATGCCCATCGTGCGAAACGTGGAACAGCTTTGTGGAGGAGGTCGTCACTAAACCGGAAGCAAATAAGACAGAGTGGCGGCAAGAATCCGGAAAAAGCAGGGTCTCCAAGCCAAAGACCCTGGAGGAAATGGAATCTACCGGCGAAGTCAGGATCACTACGCCTGACCAGGAACTCAACCGCGTCCTCGGCGGTGGGATCGTCCCCGGCTCCCTGATCCTGATCGGTGGTGAGCCAGGGATCGGAAAATCGACATTGATGCTGCAGATCGGGCTTGCTTTAAAAAATCAAAAGGTTCTCTATGTCTCAGGCGAAGAAAGTGAACAACAAATAAAAATGCGCGCCGACCGGCTGGGTATTTCCGCCGGCGCCAACACTCAATTTTATACCCTGACGGAAACCAACACCAAGAATATTTTTATCGCCATCGAGGGGCTCCAGCCTCAATTGGTGATCGTCGATTCTATTCAAACATTGTTTTCCAACCTGATGGATTCCTCGGCGGGCAGCGTTGCCCAGGTCCGGCAATGTGCAGCGGAACTGATGAGGTTCGCCAAAGAAACCAACACTCCCGTTTTTTTGGTGGGCCACATCACCAAAGATGGCATGCTGGCTGGACCAAAAGTATTGGAGCACATGGTCGATACGGTTTTACAGTTTGAAGGCGACCGTCATTTGGCCTATCGCATTTTAAGGACCATCAAAAATCGGTTTGGCTCCTCTTCCGAAATCGGGATTTATGAAATGCTTGGCTCGGGTTTGAGACAAGTTTCCAACCCGTCGGAAATATTGATCTCACAAAAAGACGATAACCTCACCGGCGTCACCATTGGCGCTACCATCGAAGGGAACCGGCCGCTATTGATTGAAATCCAATCGCTGGTTAGCCCCGCTTCCTACGGCACGCCGCAGCGAACGTCAACCGGCTTCGACCAAAAACGATTGAATATGCTGCTCGCTGTTTTGGAAAAACGGTGTGGCTTCCGGATGGGCACCCAGGATGTGTTCCTCAATATGGCCGGCGGGATCACCGTGGAGGATCCTGCCATCGATCTGGCCATCTGCTGTGCTATCCTTTCTTCGATGGAGGAAATCCCCATCTCCTATAAAGTTTGCTTCGCTGCCGAAGTAGGTCTGGGTGGTGAATTACGGGCTGTCAATCGGATCGAGCAACGTATTTCCGAAGCCGAGAAACTTGGCTTTCAACAAATCTTTATTTCCAAGTTCAGTCAGAAGTCGCTGGATTTGAAAAAATCAAAGATCGAAGTAAAGTCGGTGGGGAAGCTGACGGATGTATTCCAGGAGTTGTTCACCGCGGAGGCGCAGGGGCGCAAAGGAGGCGCAGGGAATTAGTAGAATAGTCATTCGTTGGTAAAACCATCTCACTGCCACTAATTGCCGATAGTCACGATCAGCCTTAGCCATGATAACGTCCCTTTAGCCCGCCAGTATGTAGCGCCAGGATCGTTGTATCCCGTTCAAACTTGTTTTGCCTAATTCCGTCCAGAATCCCAAACATCATCTTGCCGGTATAAACCTGATCCAGTGCTATGCCATGGTCATGTTCAAAAAATTGGATAAAATCCTGTAGCTCCCTGTTTGATTTAGCATAGCCGCCAAAATGATATTGCGTTTCGATTCTCCAATTTGGAAATTCTTTTCCTGTGTAGTCAAGGACTAAGGATCTCACCTCATCCGACAAGAAATCAGCATTCTTCAACGCAGCAAATCCAATCACATTCCTTCCATCAAGACCTGACACCAGGCCTGCAATAGTCCCGCCTGTTCCTACTGGCAGGCAGAGGTAATCAAACTTTATTTCCTGTAATTGTTGCGCCCACTCGGCACATCCTTTTATCGCCCATGCATTCGTACCTCCTTCCGGAATAAGGTAGAAGTCTCCAAATTTTTTTTTAAGATCTTCTATAAACTCCGGTTCCGCTTTTTCTCGATACGCCTCACGCGAAACGTAATGCAATTGCATTCCCTGACGGGTGGCAAAAGCCAGCGTTGAATTTAGCGGCAGTCTTTCTTCACCGCGGATAATGCCGATGCTTTCAAAACCGCACGCCCTGGCCGCTGCGGCAGTAGCGGAAATGTGATTCGAGTAAGCACCTCCAAATGTCAGCAGCACTTGACAGCCTGTCCTCCTTGCCTCCTCCAGATTGTATTTTAGTTTCCACCACTTGTTGCCTCCGACAAAAGGATGGTTGAGGTCTTCCCTCTTGACAAGAAGTTTTATCCTTGCTTTGGCAAGAAAGTCGCTTTGAATCAGCTGAACAGGCGTTTCGGAGTAGGGAAGCACACTAAATTATTTACTATTTACTAATTATTTTAGTAATATTGAATAATGGAAGACGATTATTTCAAGGGCCGCGGAGCTCAGATCAAGACTGAAAACAAGTTTCTGAAGTCCCAGGTAGTGGCACGTCACATCGAAGGCCTTGATGAACCTCTCCTGGAATCACCCCATACCCAACTCTTTCATGAAAATCCGAAAAAGATTGTAAATAAAGTAGACAGCCCGGATTTGGGAATGATGTTTTCCGCAAATCCATATCAAGGTTGTGAGCACGGATGCATTTACTGCTATGCCAGAAATACCCATGAGTACTATGGGTTTAGCGCCGGGTTAGATTTCGAAAGCAAGATCATCATCAAGCAAAACGCCGCCCGCCTCCTCGAGCAGCAATTGCTGCATAAGAATTGGAATGCCGTGCCGATCATGCTATCAGGAAACACGGATTGTTATCAGCCTCAGGAAAAAAAAATGGAGATCACCCGAAGTATGCTGAAAATAATGGTACAATACCGTCACCCCGTCAGCATCATCTCCAAAAACAGTCTTGTCCTACGCGATCTTGACTTATTGCAGGATTTGGCTTCCGACAACCTGGTTCACGTTTACATTTCTATCACTACCCTGAATGAAGATCTACGACGGGTGATGGAACCGCGAACTGCCAGTTCACTAAAAAGATTGCAAACCGTGGAAGGTCTCGCCAAAGCAGGCGTTCCGGTTGGAATCATGAACGCGCCCATCATTCCTGCCTTAAACCATCATGAAATACCCCAGGTTCTGAAAGCCGCCGCCGACCATGGCGCACAAGGTGCCGGCATGACTATCGTGCGCCTGAATGGTTCCGTTGGGCCACTTTTTGAAGACTGGCTGCAAAAAAACTTCCCTGACCGTTTTGATAAAGTCCTCAACCAGATCCGGTCGTTGCATGGCGGCACGATCAATGATTCACAGTTTGGAAGAAGGATGACCGGTGAAGGAAATATTGCCGATTCCATATACCAGCTCTTCCGGTCCTCGAAGAAAAAATACTTTAAAGACAAAAAGATGCCGCCGTTTGATCTCACGAAATTCCGGAAGGGTGGAACCCTTAGTCTGTTTTAATCGTTGTAACCCCTTGCGTCAACAGGAAGCACAGTTCTGACAATTTACTATCTTTACGCAACTATTTAAAATCACTTGAAACGCTTTCTTGCTCTGTCTCTTCTGGTATTGTACATCAACTCGTACACTGAGTTGCATGAAGCGCTGCGGCTGCCGGTGCTATTGGAGCACTATGCCGAACACAAACTGCAGGTGAAAGACATGTCGTTCTGGGAGTTTTTGGTCATGCACTACAAAACAGACGTTTCACACGACAGTCAGGACAACCGCCTGCCATTCAAAGACAGGGGACACTCCTTCACTGCACCGGTGATGGCCCTGCCCCTCCAGAAAATAGCCCTGAAAGAATCTACACCCCTGACTGAAGTCAGCCATTCTTCCATATACACGGAAGCAAATTTCTCCTCGCACCTCAGCGATATCTTCCAGCCTCCCCGACATTCCTGATTTTTTCCGTATCCTGGTATTCACCATTCTGAGCCAGCCATGGGCAGAATTCCGATAACTATCGGGATTTGTCTAAGGAAGGGTTTTTGGATTCTAATTTATTCTCGCTCTAACGTTCAACGTGGGCGATCAACCTCCAGAATCAAGCTTCCGGAATCGAGCATCCAGAATCCAGGATCAGTAGCGTGGGTTTACTCCACACTACCAATGAATAATGATGTACACCTAAGAACTATTAAGATGTTGAATGGAATCATCTCCTTTTCCATAAGGAATAAGTTAATCGTTGGAATTCTTACGCTTGCGTTGGTCTTGTATGGCGGTTATTCGGTAACCAAACTCCCCATCGATGCAGTACCTGATATTACGAACAATCAGGTTCAGGTAATTACCCTATCGCCCTCCCTGGCGGCGCCTGAGGTGGAACGGTTAGTGACTTTTCCGGTTGAACAAACCATGGCCACCATTCCACAAATAGCGGAAATGCGGTCATTTTCACGTTTTGGACTTTCCATAGTTACCATTGTCTTTACCGATGACACCGACGTTTACTGGGCACGGCAGCAAGTGAATGAAAGGCTCACACAAGCCACGAGCCGGATACCCGCAGGGGTCGGAATCCCGGAGTTAGCCCCGTTGACGACCGGATTAGGCGAGATCTATCAATACATCGTATTCGCAAAAAAAGGATTTGAAAACAAATACACGGCCATGGATTTGCGCACTATTCAGGATTGGATTGTGCGCAGGCAATTGTTGGGTACGGAAGGCGTGGCGGACGTCAGCACCTGGGGCGGTTATCTCAAAGAGTATGAGATCGCCTTTGATCCCGAAAAACTGCGCAGCATGAATGTGAGCATCCGCGACGTCTTCCTGGCATTGGAGAAAAACAATCAAAATACCGGTGGCGCCTACATCGACCAAAAGCCGTTTGCTTATTTCATCCGCAGCGAGGGACTCGTTGAAAACCTGAAAGACATTGAAAACATAGTCATCAAAAGCAACCCGAATGGCTTGCCGGTCTTTATCCGCAATGTCGCCGATGTACGGTTTGGTCATGCCAACCGGTATGGCGCCATGACCTATGGTGAGAATGAAGTGGTCGGTGCTATTGTAATGATGTTAAAAGGCTCCAATTCTTCGCTCGTAATCAACAAGATTAAAGAGCGGATTGCCCAAATAGAAAAAACACTGCCCGAAGGGATCGTGATCGCTCCCTATCTTGATCGCACCAAGCTGGTGAACAGTGCCACGCACACCGTAACAAAAAATTTGACCGAAGGAGCGTTGATCGTGGTTTTTGTCCTGGTACTGATGTTGGGAAACTTCCGCGCAGGTCTTATTGTGGCATCGGTCATTCCCCTCGCGCTATTGTTCGCCATCATTATGATGAATTGGTTTGGTGTGTCTGGAAACCTGATGAGCCTGGGG
Organism: Cyclobacteriaceae bacterium; assembly: GCA_035317975.1. Lineage (GTDB taxonomy): Bacteria > Bacteroidota > Bacteroidia > Cytophagales > Cyclobacteriaceae > ELB16-189. Next base: position 6,714 of record DATHFS010000647.1, read on the forward strand.
GCCATCGACTTTGGTCTGATTGTCGACGGTGCGGTGATCATCGTGGAGGCGACCATGCACCATTTAGTAAAGACCACCGACTTGCCTGCCCCGATGCGTCGGTGGTCGGGACAGGCCACCGACTCGTCGGGGCAGGCTGGAGTCGTACGCACGTTAACGCAAAAAGAAATGAATGAAGAAGTGCACCAGGCCGCTACCGGCATGATGCACTCGGCAGCCTTTGGGCAAATTATTATTCTCATCGTCTATCTTCCCATTCTCACCCTCGTTGGAATTGAAGGAAAAATGTTCCGCCCGATGGCACAGACGGTTGCTTTTTGCATCGTAGGCGCATTGATCCTTTCCATCACGTACGTCCCTATGATTTCCTCACTGGCGTTGAGCAAAACCATTCGTAATAAAGCAACTATTTCCGACCGGATCATCGGGGTTATCCATCGCCTTTACTCGCCGCTCATTCGCTATGCACTGAAAAAGCGTGCCGTGGTATTGGTAAGTGCGGTCCTCCTCTTTGGCATGAGTATCCTTCTCTTTCTTGGATTGGGAGGAGAATTTATTCCGCAACTGGACGAAGGTGATTTTGCGGTTGACACGCGTTTACTTACGGGCAGCTCGCTCAGTCAGAGTGTGGAAGCCTGTCAAAAGAGTTCAAAAGTCATCCTGGATAATTTTCCGGAAGTCAGGGAGGTCGTGGGAAAGATCGGAAATTCAGAAATCCCGATTGATCCGATGCCCATTGAAGCCATGGACCTGATCATTGTATTAAAAGACAAAGCGGAGTGGACGAGTGCTTCTTCACGCGAAGAACTGGCCGATAAGATTGCCGCTAAACTTCATCAAACGATGCCTGGTGTTTCCTACGGTTTTCAGCAGCCCATTCAAATGAGATTCAACGAACTGATCACCGGTGCCCGCCAGGATGTTGTGATTAAAATTTACGGGGAAGACTTATCCCTGTTAGCCGATTACGCCGAGCAAATAGGATCCCTGGCCCGAACGGTCGTGGGTGCACAAGATGTGTTTGTGGAGCCCATCGGGGGATTAACCCAAATTGTAGTGAAATACGACCGGGCCAGGCTTGCCCAGTTTGGGTTAAGCATGGATGAGGCCAACCGGACATTGCGCAGCGCCTTCTCGGGCGAAACGGCAGGACTTGTTTTTGAAAATGAAAAAAGATTTGATCTTGTCGTTCGACTGGACGAACGTAAACGAAAAAGTCTCGACGACATCAAGGGCCTTTATGTTACCAAAGAGGGGGGGCACAAATTCGCCTGGAGCAAGTTGCTGAAATTGCCTTACAAGTGGGACCTAACCAGATACAGCGCGACGATGCCAAGCGGAGGATTGCCATTGGATTCAACGTGCGCGGCCGCGACGTGCAAAGCATCGTACAGGAGATGGACAAAAAGATCCTTGCCGGGATAAAGTTTCAACCTGGCTATTTCCTCCGGTATGGAGGCTCCTTTAAGAACCTGGAAGAGGCGAAACAGCGGCTTTTCATTGCCGTTCCGGTCGCTTTGCTACTCATTTTTGCGCTCTTGTTTTTCACATTTCATTCACTTCGTCAGGGATTGCTGATTTTTACGGCCATCCCACTTTCCGCTATAGGGGGAATTCTCGCACTCTGGCTCCGCAACATGCCTTTTAGTATTTCCGCCGGCATTGGATTTATTGCACTGTTTGGCGTCGCCGTTCTCAATGGAATTGTTTTGATTGCCGAATTCAACCGGCTCAAAAAAGCTGGCGTAAATGACCTTGATGAAATTGTTCTGAAAGGCACTGAAGTACGTTTGCGCCCTGTTGTCATGACGGCCCTGGTAGCCTCGCTGGGTTTTTTACCTATGGCCCTTTCGCAATCTTCGGGTGCGGAAGTCCAGCGTCCCCTGGCCACGGTGGTGATTGGAGGATTGATCACGGCTACGCTATTGACGCTGGTTGTGTTGCCGGTACTCTATACTTATTTTGAAAAAAAGGAGCCTTCTGTCTAGTTATGCCACCGCTCCGAATCTCAAATCTCAATTTTAAATTTTAATCTAATGAACGTCGGACTAACAAATTTAACATATGTCCTTGTCGGCTTCCTGTCCACGGGTGCATTCGCACAACAGCCGATCAGTTTGGAGCAAGCGGTGCAAACTGCTTTGCAAAAAAACCAGCTTATCAAATCGGCTGAATATCAGGTCGAATACTTCAGACAAGTGAAAAAAACGTCCACCGACATCGGCAAGTTGTCGGCGATGTGGATGCACGGGCAATACAATTCCCTCTATCAGGACAACAACTTTACGTTTGTTCAGACGCTTCCTTTTCCAGCGCTGCTGGGAAGTCAAATTCAGCTGGGTAAAGAACAGGTTATTGGAGCGCAGAAAGGTCTTGTTTCAGCACAAAATGATTTGGTCTTCGAGGTGAAGTCGGTTTATTATCAACTTCTTTACTTAGTGGCCTTGGGCAATCTCCTCCAATCGCAGGACAGTCTGTATGAGGATTTCTCAAGGGCGTCTTCCCTGCGATTCAAAACCGGAGAGAGTAATTTGCTGGAAAAGACCACGGCCGAAACGCAGTTGATGGAAGTAAGAAATCAATCGCGGATCAACCAGGCCGATATTCAAATTGCTGAATCGCGGCTACAGGCTTTGTTGAGAAATGAAACACCCGTGATCGCGAGTGATGTCCTAAGGAAGCGCGAACTGCCGGAATCGTTGGATACCGTTTCGCTGGCCGCCAATCCGCAATTGAATTACCTCCGCCAGCAGGCAGCGATCAGTCAGCGGGCCAGGCAAGTGGAACGCAACCGTCTGTTACCCGATATCAGCGTCGGATACTTCAATCAAACTCTGATCGGGATACAAAACATCAATGGCCTGGACCAGTTTTTTGGAGCAAGCAAGCGCTTCCAGGGATTCGAACTAGGTCTCTCCATCCCCCTTTGGTTTCGTCCTCCGGTAGCGCGGGCCAAGGCAGCAGCGATAAATGAAGAAATACTGAAAAAAAACGCTGACCATTTTCAGACTACCCTGCAGGGGACGTATCGCCAGGCGCTGCAAGAACTGGACAAAAATCTATCCAGCTTTACTTATTATGAAAGCAGCGCCCTGACGAATGCCGGGCTCATCCTTACACAGGCGCGCAAAGCGTATCGCGGCGGCGAGATCGGCTATATTGAATACTTGCAATCGTTGCGAAACGCGATCACGATTAAATCGAATTACCTCCAATCGCTCAACCAGTATAACCAGTCTGTTGTCAAAATTGAATTCTTACTCGGAACCATCTAACCGGCAAACTCATGAAACTATCTTCTTTGAATAGATCGGCATTTCTATTCGCTCTTGTTATTGCAACCTCCTGCTCCACCGGACAAAAAAGCGACGCTAAAAAAGGGGAGGTGGACTCGCTGTCATCCAATGAAGTTGTTCTGAACGAAGAACAATTCAAGAATGCCAGCATTCGCCTGGGTAAGGTAGAGCAGCGCAGCATCAATGGAACGATAAAGGCCAACGGTATGCTGGATGTACCGCCGCAAAATCTGGTTACCGTTTCTGCTCCACTAGGAGGTTTTGTAAAAAACACCGACTTGCTGCAGGGAATGAAAGTGCAAAAAGGTCAGGTGATTGTAACCCTGGAGCACCCTGACTATATTCAAATCCAACAAGACTA
>DATHFS010000648.1:0-2842 GCA_035317975.1 Cyclobacteriaceae bacterium
GTAATCACTAACCTGTGGATTCGACCTTGGTATCTAAGATCATTGCCACACTTTTAGTAAGCTTGCAGCCACCACCGATTACCGATCACCGTTTACCGATCACCGATTTTACACTATGTAAATAATAATCAGAAAGCACAATAGCCAGCCGGCGAGGGTGAGTTGAATAAATATATCGGTCAGAAAAATACGCGTGGGTGATCCGCTCCGTTGTTCGACCATCGTGATTTGCAAGAACCGGAGCAACCCGGCAAAGACAAATAGCGCGGTAATGTAGAGGTGCTCGGAATGAAGACGGTTGACAACTTCATCCGAAACGGTGTACATGATATAGGAAACAATGATGACGCCGGACAGCAGCGAAATGATCGTATTGACAAAATCCATTGAATAATTTTTAGACGATGCCCGGATGGGAACCAGACCCTGTTGCGAAAGGATAAGATCATCTCTTCTTTTCCCCATTGCCAGAAAGTAGGACAACAGAAATACCATGATCACCAGCCATTGGGAGATCGGTACCTGCGCCAGCCAACCTCCGGCCACGGTTCGGATCAGGAAACCCGAAGACACAATCAGCGTATCGACTATCGCCACGTTTTTTAATCCCAGGGAATACATCACATTCATCACCAGATAGGCAACCAGGCTTATTCCAAAAGCCGTGCTGAACGAGAAGCCCCAGGGTATGGCGATGGCCAGCAAGAGCACCAACAGCACAACGGCCGTGGTCTCGGAAATTTTGCCGGAAGCAAGGGGCCTGTTTTTCTTTTTCGGATGCAAGCGGTCTGTTTCGCGATCGCGATAGTCATTGATGATATACACGGCACTGGAGACAAGACCGAAGCAGATAAAGCCCTGTGCGAGGAGAAAAATCAAGCTCCAATTGGTAATCACTCCCGCAAAGAAGGCCGGTATGAAAATGAATGCATTCTTCGGCCAATGATGCAATCGAAGCAGGTAAAAATAGCGCATAGGGAGGTTACGATTTCATGAAAATAAAGCGACGAATAGTGATTTCAGGAGCTTGTAAGCCGTAAATTTGGATAAATTAATAGTATGAATAAGAGTGTTTCTACAAAATTTCTTGAAAACCCTTATTCCTATCTCCTAATCGATCTGATTCTCGTACTTCCTTTTTTACTCCTCCCGTTATTTGTCAGCCTTCCCTATCGCGTCAATATATTCCTGACCTATGAAGGCGCTTACCGGATGCTCCTGGGCCAGGTACCCTTTCAGGATTACGGGCAACCGATGGGCTTTGGATTTTGGCTTATTCCTCTTCTTTTCTTCAAACTATTCGGACCAACGTTCATGTCCCTCGTCAAAGCGCAAGTGTTTATTAATTTTATAAGCCTCGCCGCCGTACGCGGAATTTTATACAATTTAAAGATAAAACCGATTGCGATCACCCTATCGCTTTTGATCTTTTGCCTGACGTATGTGATTTATAATTTCTGGCCCTGGTACAATCACATCGTCGTGGTCTTTGAACTGGTCACGTTTTTCTTCCTTACTGCGTTCAGCAACGCAAAAAGTAAATGGGGATACTATCTCTGCCTCGTGTTGGCAGGCTTTTTTTGTTTCCTGACGATCTTCACCAAGCAGGATGTGGGAGGAATAAGTCTGCTTTATTGTTTATTCGCGTTGGGCTACATCAGCCTGACTGAAAAAAGTGTAAAACCATTATTGCCGTTTATCCTGTCCTTTGGCGTGACGGCATCGCTGTTTATACTGCCCTTTCTTCACCACGACTTTCTGTATTGGTTCAACTACGGTCAACCGCCTCACAGTTCACGGATCTCGATCGGGTTGCTCCTCGATGTTTTTTTATCCAACTCTATACTCGAAAAAGTTTATCTTCTGATCCTGCTCGGAGCCGTTATCCTTCATGTCCCCTCCTTTCGCGCCTTCTATTCGGATCGCTCTCTTTTTCTGACCCTCACCCTGTGTGTCGTCCTGATCCTCCAATCCCTTGTCACCCGCGTGACGAGTCCGCTCCCCACCGATCACATGACCTATTTCCATACGTTTGCCTTCATCGGAGTGGCCCTTTTTCTTCCCTGGGAAAAATGGAGCAGGACGTATGCCTCCATCGGCATCCTTATTGTTTGCCTTGGCTTTATTTATTCCGCCGGTGTTTGGAAATATATTTCCAGCAGGATACCGGTACATGGCGTCGATGCCACCGCGACCGCACCCACCTCAAAACCCTGGGTGGAAGGAACGCTTCCCACCCTTCGACACGTCCTGGTTCCTCCGGAAACCAACCGTGGAATTGAAGAAATCATGGCGTTGCCTTTTTTGCAAAAGAAGGAATTGAAAGTACTGAACATGTCGGAGCTGACGTTTCTTGCTTATGAAATCGGATACGCCCCACTGACCAACCAGCCCCTTTGGTATCACCTGAATGTAGGGATGTTTCAAAAACAAGTAGATGAGATCAACCGCAAGGTGAATGAAGGGTATTATGATTTGGTCTTATTTCAAAGCATTACAAGCCTTCCTACATTTTACCCCCAGGCGATTTCAGACGAACTGAAGAAAAAATATCTGTTGTACGATACGTTTGAAGCCCCGCGTAAGTTGGAAGACTCTTCCATCGATGTTTTTATTAATCCCGACCTGGCCAAGGCGTATGCGTTGACGCCGGTGATCGGTGATCGGTGATCGGTGATCGGTGGCTTCTGACATAAGTTAGAATTATCTGCATTTATTTACAATAATTGTAATCGGTTAGAGAGTCCCAATCAACAAGGTAGCACTACCGATTACCGATCACCGATTACCGATTCCCACGCGCGCGGAGACCGGTGAATGATCGGACCACGGAACGTCGTGC
>DATHFS010000649.1:0-2797 GCA_035317975.1 Cyclobacteriaceae bacterium
TCTGATCGGCTGCAGTTTTGATGGCAGGGTTCCATTTGATCAACATCCCAAGCCTTTCATAATCATGGTCGTTGAACCACAAATGATGCACGCACGCTTCGGCAGTGATCTTCTTCTTTTCCAGGGGCGTTGCATTATCAAACAAAGAAATTTCTTTTTCTGTGGAAATATGAAGGACATGCAACCGGGTGCCATATTTTTTAGCAAGGCCAACTGCTAAGGAGGAGGATTGGTAGCAGGCCGCTTCACTGCGGATCAGAGGATGGTAAGACACGGGCATATCTTCGCCGTATTTCTCCCTGAATTCAGCCGTGTTTTTCCGGATCGTCGGCTCATCTTCACAATGTGTCGCAATCAATGACGGAAACCGTGAGAAAAATCCTTCCAGGGTTTTGCTATCATCCACGAGCAAGTTGCCTGTCGAGGATCCCATAAATATTTTAAGACCGCAAATTGTATTGACATCCGCTTTGAGGACCTCTTCCAGGTTATCATTCGACGCGCCGATATAAAAAGAATAATTAGCCAGCGAAGTATTGGCTGCTATCTGGTATTTTTCTTCCAGCAGTTCACGGGTGAATGCCGGCGGTACCGTGTTAGGCATTTCCATGAAACTGGTAACGCCGCCTGCCACGGCAGCCCTGGACTCGGTGAGAATGGTTCCCTTGTGAGTCAGTCCCGGTTCACGAAAGTGGACCTGGTCGTCGATTACACCAGGCAATAGAACATGCCCTTTGGCATCGATTACCCTATTGGCCGTCTGTGATTGTAAGTCAGGTCCGATTTTTTCGATATAGTGGCCTTTCGTGAGTACGTCTGCTTCAAAGACCTTACCTTCGTTGACAATTCTCGCGTTGAGGATAAGAGTAGAGTTCATGGTGGGTAAAGATAATTTAGAATTCCGTGCAATCCGATAACGTCTCCGGTCCCTGGTCCGGATTTAAATTAAATAAGCAGCTGCTCGACGGGATTGCGGATGCCGGCTTTGAGATACCTACCGAAATCCAACAACGGTGTATTCCCCTGATCCTGGGAGGCCAACAAGTCATTGGAATTGCGCAAACCGGTACCGGTAAAACAGCAGCGTACCTGTTGCCGGTTTTAATGCAAATGAAATACGCTCAGGGCACTGCTCCCCGCGTGTTGATTCTTGGGCCCACGAAGGAACTGGTTATCCAGTTGGCAGAACATGCGGCGATCCTTGCAAAACATACCGGTCTCCGGATAACTGCCATTTACGGCGGAGTAGGTCCCAAAAGCCAAATCGAGACCATCCGTCAGGGCGTCGATATTTTGGTGGCCACACCAGGACGGTTCATGGAATTGTACCTGAAAAACGAGATTCCCGTGAAACAGCTTAAGACGCTGATCCTGGATGAGGCCGACCGCATGATGGACATGGGTTTTATGCGTCAACTCAGAAAGATTTTTGAAGTCATTCCCTCCAAACGCCAAAACTTATTGTTCTCTGCAACCTTTTCTGAGAAAGTCGAAAAGCTTTCACAGGAATTCCTGGAGTTCCCGGTTCGGGTGGAAGTTTCCCCCCCTGCCACGACGGCCAAGCAAGTAGAACAGGAACTATATCATATTCCAAACCTGAAAACGAAAATCCATTTTCTCGAGTATCTCCTTCAGAACAAAGAGGAGTTCAACCGGGTCATGGTCTTCACCCGAACGAAGGAATCAGCGGATAGTGTTTTTAAGTTTGTTGAGCGCAAGTCGCTCGGACCTGCCAGGGTTATCCATTCCAACAAAGGCCAGAACAGCAGGATCAATGCGGTGAACGAATTTAAAGGCGGTCAACTCCGGGTGCTGGTCTCTACCGACGTTGCCTCGCGGGGTATTGATGTGATCAAAGTTTCTCACGTGATCAACTTTGATGTCCCCAATTTGATTGAAGATTATGTGCACCGTATCGGCAGGACGGGAAGGGCCTTTCAGGAAGGCAAAGCGATTACGCTGGTCACCGAAGCCGAAGTGTACTACATCAAAAAAATAGAAAAACTGATCCGCGAAAAAATTCCGGTAAAAGCCTTGCCGGCGGAAATTGAAATTGAAGATACTCCTTTTGCCGAAGCGCAGATCATGGCGAGGGAGATAGACAGACAGAAACGGCTTGAGTACCCCGAGTTTAAGGGGGCATTCCATGAGAAGAAATTCTGATCACCCGTTCATCGAGATAAGAAACTCCTGATTATTTCTCGTGCCCTTCATCTTGCTGAGCACAAACTCCATTGCTTCGTTGGAGTTCATGTCGGCCATGAACTTGCGCAAAATCCAGACACGCTGTAATTCATCTTCTTTCATCAACAATTCTTCGCGTCGTGTGCCGGAAGCCGGAACGTCTATGGCAGGATAAATTCGCTTGTTCGACAATTTGCGATCGAGTTGCAATTCCATGTTGCCCGTTCCTTTGAATTCTTCGAAGATCACTTCGTCCATTTTTGAGCCGGTATCGATCAGCGCGGTAGCGATGATCGTCAGCGATCCTCCGTTTTCCACGTTACGCGCGGCACCAAAGAAACGCTTGGGTTTATGCAATGCATTGGCATCCACACCACCGGAGAGTATTTTTCCTGAGGAGGGGACAACCGTATTGTAGGCCCGGGCTAACCGGGTGATGGAATCCAATAGAATTACGACGTCATGACCGCATTCCACCATTCGTTTTGCTTTTTCCAAAACGATGGAGGCTACTTTCACGTGACGTTCGGCCTGTTCATCGAACGTGGAGGCGATAACTTCCGCCTTCACACTGCGCGCCATATCGGTTACTTCTTCCGGACGTTCGTCGATC
>DATHFS010000650.1:0-5392 GCA_035317975.1 Cyclobacteriaceae bacterium
AGCGCCTAGCGCTCAGCCCCGGGTGGATTCTCCAGTGCGCCAACCGCCAAGAACTGAATGACGGAAGTATTAGCAACAAAGAACTAAATTAGCTTATTCCCAGTGATTACTTCCCCCCGTTCCCGACCAAGTCATTGATACAACTTGTATTGAGTGCAGGAATGTTTCCCCCGGCAATATTGGCAACGACGTCACTGGTTTCCACCGAGTAATACATCAGGCAATTTTGGTCGTCACAATGCTTTCCGTTAGCCACGTCCTGATGAGCAGCCTGCATGGGTGTGCCGTTGTTGACGAGTCCCAGGATATGACCAAATTCATGAAACAGTACCGTTGACTCTAGTGTAGTGACAGAGGGTTGACCAAGTCCGCCCGAAAGACCTTTTATTGTCTTTTCAAAAATAACCATGGATGAACTTCCATAAGCAACTCCCAATACTTTTGAATTGCCACTGTTGGCCGCATAGTCGCCATCGGCAAAAAAGAAATAGGCTGTGAGGGTTTTATTGTTTGTCGATTGAGTTCGGTGTGCATTTTCAATATTTTGTACGTCATCCACAGAATAGACCGGTTTTCCGGGAGAGGAAATGGCATTTTGAGTAAGGGTAATTCCTGCGGACTTGTTTAACCGTTGCTGCAGAAAAGTCTTCAGATTGGCAAGGGTGGCAGAGGTGGGAGCATTTCCGGTGACATATTGAATTTCTACTACAAGTTGATCATATTTCTTATCGGATAGAAAATCATTGGGAACAATGTTGTTGTTAGCAACGGAGACCGACTCTTTATGGCATCCGGTTGCAAACGCCAAAAGCAGCAGCAAAGGAAAGGGTGTGAGATTGCGCATACGTTGTGATTTGAGCCTTAATACATGAACGTGTCATCATGTAAACGCCCTAACCGGGAATTTAGTCTTGATTCCCTTTTTTCGAGAATTGTTTCCCGCAGATTTCGCAGATTTACGAAAAATGTCTCCCGCAGATCTCGCAGATTTACGCAGAATGATATCGGATGTCAAAAGCATAGCAAAAGGTACTTAGTACTACATCAATACCGACTATGGTCTTCCGAGACTTACATTTCAGAATAAGTCTGCGTAAATCTGCGCGATCTGCGGGAGACCACGCCGAGTATCGCGCCTAAATCTGCGCGATCTGCCGGGACCATCCATCCAAAATGCGGTGGTTTTTAAAAAAGTAATAACCGATATTTGAAAACCAAGCTAAACCTATTACCAAATGAAACGTAGAGACCACATCAAAGGATTAATGCTTCTTCCCTTGGCCGGAAGTGCTCTCCCGATGAATTCGATCATGGCTGCCACGGGTACCAGTCCGGACGATTCATCGTCAGCGACGGATCCCAAGTCCCCCAAGCCGAATATTTTCCAGTCTATCGGCGTCGAACCGATCATCAATTGCCGGGGCACGTTCACCATCATCGGCGGGTCGATCGAACGTCCGGAGGTCCGGGCCGCCATGGAAGCAGCATCGAAGAACTTTGTACAATACGATGAGCTGGCCGATGGGATTGGCAAACGCCTGGCCGAAGTGACCGGAGCCGAATGGGGAATGGTATCGGCAGGCTGCGCCGCCGGAATGAAACATGTAACTGCCGCCTGCGTCACCGGCGGAAATCCGGAGAAGCTTATTCGCATTCCTAATCTGGAAGGGTTCGATAAGACCGAGGTCATCATACCCAGGCACTCGCGAAATACATACGATCATGCCATCCGCAACATCGGAGTGAAGATCATCACGGTAGACACAATGGAAGAATTAGAGAACGCGATAAATCCAAAGACAGCCATGATCTACCTGATGGCGTTCGATGTCGCCTCCTCTGAAGCTATTTCTTTGGAAGCCGTTGCCAAACTGGCCACCCCAAAAAATATTCCCATTATGGTGGATGCAGCAGCCGAGGATCTTACCATACCTAGTGTTCACCTTCAGCGCGGCGCAACCGTAGTGGTATATAGTGGCGGCAAAGCTATATGCGGTCCACAGTGCGCCGGGCTCGTACTTGGAAGAAAGGATATTCTGATGTCGGCATGGCAGGCGAGTTCTCCGCACCACGGACCGGGCCGCGACAACAAGGTCGGGCGTGAAGAAATGATGGGGATGCTGGCAGCGGTGGAGGCGTGGATTGCGCGCGATCACGCGGCCGAATGGAAGCGGTGGCTCACCTGGCTGGATACGATTGAAAAGCGGGTTATCAAGATTGATGGCATCAAAACTTCCGTGAAGGAGCCAACCGATCTCTCCAACCGGAGTCCTGTCCTCTTGATATCCTGGGACCCGGATAAACTCAATATCACCGGAGAGGAAGTGGCTGAAGAAGTGGGCCGAAACAAGCCGCGGATTGCGCTTGGCGGCCACACTGACGGAGGAACGACCTCCATTCACATTACCACAGGTCAAATGCAACCCGGACAAGAGAAGATCGTGGCGGACCGGCTTTTCGATTTGCTTTCGCAAAAGCGCAGTCCGCGGTCGACAACCATGGCTGCTCCATCCTCTACCGTTACGGGACGGTGGGATGTCACGGTGGAATTTTTCAGCAGTAAGAGCCAGCATACGCTGATCATGGAACAAGATGGCAACTGGATCCAGGGCTCGCACCAGGGAGATCTTTCTACGCGCGACATGGTCGGCACCCTGGAGGCGGATCAGATCAAGCTTCGCAGCGTCGATCGTCATACGGCTGATTCGATCACGTTTATTTTCTCGGGTACCGTTTCCGGTGATGCGATGTCCGGTCAGATCTACATGGGTGAATACCGCACGGCTAAGTTCACGGCCAAGCGTCATACATTTCGTAATGTCCGTCAGAAAATAACCGTACCGGGCGGTCCTCCACTGGCCACCTAGGAATTGGTGATCGGTAATCGGTGTTGCTCACTACTGATCACCGATTACCGATCACCGATTACCTTTTTATTGTTTAAAACTATGTCAAATGCGAAATAGCATACTACTACTATTCCTCCTCATCCCATGCCTCCTGCGCGGCCAGGAGATTGACCTATTAATAAAAGGAGGTCATGTCATCGATCCAAAGAATCAGATCGATTCAAAAATGGATATAGCCATTGTCAACGGCAAGATCGCACAGGTGGCTGCGGACATTCCTGTAAAGGGCGCCAAATTGGTAGTGGATGCTAATGGGCTGTTTGTAACCCCGGGACTGATTGATATGCACGTCCATGTTTTTCAAGGCACGGAACCGGACGCCTATATCGCCGACGGACTAACCAGTCTCCCTCCTGATGGATTTACGTTCAGAGCGGGCGTGACAACGGTGGTGGATGCAGGCAGTTCCGGATGGAGAAATTTTCGTCAATTCAAAAAGCAAACGATAGACCGGTCGCAGACCAGGGTTCTGGCATTATTGAATATCGTGGGCAACGGAATGGTAGGACGGTTTGAGGAGCAGGATGTGACCGACATGAACCCGGTCCAGACGGCACACATGATCAAACGGTTATTCCCTGATATTATAGTCGGAATTAAGGCGGCACATTATTGGGGCGATTTTACCCAGGTGGATCGCGCTGTTGAAGCAGGTAACCTTGCCAATGTACCGGTGATGGTCGACTTTGGAGAACACAATCCTCCGCTCTCAATTGAAGAGTTGTTCATGAAACGCCTTCGCCCCGGCGATATGTTCACCCACACGTACTCCTATGGTCCGGCCAACCGGGAAACCGTGGTCGATGAAAATGGAAAAGTCAAACCCTTTGTATTGGAAGCCCAAAAGAGAGGGATCATTTTTGACGTTGGTCATGGAGGCGGCGCCTTTTCGTGGCGCCAGGCTGTTCCAGCCATGCAACAGGGATTCCGGCCCAATGTCATCAGCACCGATTTACACGCCGACAGCATGAACGGAGGGATGAAAGACCTTAGTAACGTCATGTCGAAATTTCTTGCTATGGGCATGTCCATTCAAGATGTTGTCTTGCGTACCACCTGGAACCCCGCCAATGTCATCAGAAGAAAAGAGCTGGGTAACCTGAGCGTAGGAGCTGACGCAGATGTTGCTGTATTCAATATCAGAAAGGGAGATTTCGGATTTATAGATGTTCGAAAAACCAAATTAAAGGGCACACAGAAGATTGAAACTGAACTCACTGTGCGTGGGGGGAAGATTGTGTGGGATTTGAATGGGATCAGTACTCCGGCTTGGGACGCCGCCGTCGGTAATCGGTGATCGGTAATCAGTAATCGGTAGAGCTGACCAAATTACTTATGCTGAACATCTTGTCAAGGTAATTGTTGATTGAATTTAATAGTTCAGAAGGTGGGACTGAGGTCCTGATCAAAAATGGTAAGACGGAATAGTTTAGTGAAGCGAAATAAGAGGTGGATGTACGGCACATTGGCCGCGATGGGGTTGTGTTTGGTAACACTGTTTGTTCCTGCGATCGTTAAGGGCCAACAATTTGATTTATTGATAAAAAACGGTCGGGTCATCGATCCGAAAAATCAGATCGATTCAAAACTGGATGTAGCCGTTAAGGACGGAAAGATTGCCAAGGTCGGCAAAGACATTCCGTCTGCCCAGGCGAAGAAAGTAATTGATGCCAGTGGCTTGTTGGTAACTCCCGGGTTGATCGATATTCATACCCATGTTTTTGTTGGCAGTAAGCCGGATACATTTGCCGATGGTTTCTCCAGTGTCTCCCCGGATGATTTTACGTTCCGGTCGGGAGTGACCACCGTGGTGGATGCGGGAACTTCGGGTTGGCGGAATTTCTCTGTCTTTAAAGATCATGTGATTGATAAATCCCAAACACGCGTATTGGCATTCCTGAATATCTCCGGCACGGGCATGAGTGGAAATCCCGAGCAACAGGATGTCAACGATATGGATGCGCACATGACTTCCCTTGCCATCAAGAAATATCCGGATATAATAGTGGGAGTAAAGATCGGACACTTTGAAGGGACGGAGTGGACGCCGTTTGACAGGGCACTCGAGGCAGCGCGACTTTCTGATGTGCCGCTGTTTGTGGAATGCCATTTGCCACAACTCCCGCTGCAAGAGCAGTTGGGCAAGATGAGGCCGGGGGATATCATTACCCATTCTTTTGAAAAAGTTTCTGAACGAATGCCTGTCGTCGATGATCAGGGCACGCTCCGGCCTTTCGTTTTGGAGGCCATGAATAGGGGAGTGCTGTTTGACGTTGGACATGGCGGGTTTGGTTTTTGGTTTAGTCAGGCCATGCCGGCGCTGAAGCAAGGGCTTGCACCCAATTCCTTCGGGACGGATCTCCACCGCTTCAGCATGAATGCGGGTATGAAAAGCATGTTGAATGTGATGTCGAAATACCTGGTCATGGGGATGAGCATCGAAAATATCGTCTTGCGGGCCTCGTGGAATGCGGCGAAGTCTG
>DATHFS010000651.1:0-2874 GCA_035317975.1 Cyclobacteriaceae bacterium
TATTTGATAAAATATTGCTTGTCAATAACCGAATGAATTCTTAAAAAGAAAGACCCAGTGCCGCATAGCCATCCATTTTCGTCTTCGGTAACAATTGCGCATCTACCCATTTCACCTCTTCTTCCCAAAACTATATCATCCTTTTTCAATATGTAATTACTTAATCTTTCTCTTGTACGTTCGTTTATCATCATCTTTTTTGAAGCTACGATTCTCTCATCAATTATGTTCATTGGATTGACTAGGGGAATTCCGTTCTCGACATAATCTGATTTATGAAGCATTGTCCCAAAGGGTCCAGTTGAAATTGATAATGCAATCTCCCCAAGTCTGCACCACGTCCAATTCTTCGGAATTTCAAATGGAATTTCTTCGGCCCCAATTTTTGGTAGTTCTTTCTCTTTCCTTATTTTCCTTTCTCTGATGAGCTGCATCTTCTCGGTCTTGATTCTAGTGAGCAGTTCGCTTCCAGATTCATCGTTAAGGTCTTGCACAACTAATTTGCCCTGCAAGGCCTCTCGCAAAAAAGCCTGGCGCAGTTGCTTAAGTAAGTGAAGTTGGTGAGTGAACTCATTCGAAATTTCTGAACTTTGAGTTTCAGCCCTCCTAAATTTTGATATTAGATGTTTTTGTTCTTCAATTGAAGGCAGCGGGATTTCAATTTGCGATAGTTGCTCAGGATGAATCCTTTTTGAACCGACGCCTCTTGCAAGCTTCTCAAGTTCCAAGTACCTGTTACCTATCTTAAAAAAATAGAAAAGCCACGTTGCTAGACAATCACCCCTGACATCAAAAGCCGGGAGGTCTGCACTGGATTCAAACCCGTCAAGTTCATCTGGGACTATTCCAAATGCCCCCTTATGGAAATTCTGCCGTCCATAAATAAATTGACCTCTCTTTCTTTCAAACTGTTTGGTGGCCCCTTCCTTTTCATTTTCGATGGGGCGTTTCTCGACACCGAGAACCTTGAGCTTAACTTTTATCCTCTTATTAGTATCTGGTCTGATTGCAGGAATTCTACTTTCGGTCAGTAATTCGCCTAACTTGATTTTTTTCCAGCTCATTTGCTAGCCTCCTTTATCTGTTTCAATAGTTGGTGACTACGATCGAAAGAGCTATTAAGCAGGGCGATCAGCTCGGCACTATTGTATTCGTGTGCTTTTTCCTCCTCGTTGGGGTTTTTAATGTCTAAATCGTATTCCCGATCAATAATCGTGGTAATATTTACCTTCCAGCATAGCTCGCTCTCTACTCTTTTCTTCCACCATTTTTTGATTGGGTCAAGCTCCTGAACTTGTATGGTTTTCGTTTTGCTGTAGGACTTTTGCCCTTCCGGTAATCGATGTTCGTAATACCAGATATCCTTTGTGGGCTTGCCTTTTTCAAAGAATAACAAGTTCGTAGCTACCGTAGCATAAGGCTGAAAGACAGAGTTAGGCAGGCGAACAATGGTGTGCAGATTACAATCTTCCAGAAGCTTCTGGCGAATACGCTGTTTCACTCCTTCACCAGTGAGGGAACCATCGGGTAAAACAATTGCGCCACGGCCACCTTGCTTTAATAAATGAATAAAGAGAATTAGAAAAAGGTCGGCGCTCTCCTTGGTACGATAGTTCGAGGGAAAGTTGCCTTCATTGCCGTTAGCGACGGTTCCGCCAAATGGCGGGTTTGCAAGAATCACATCCACCCGATCCTTTTCACGAATACTGTTGTATTCTTTGCCCAGGCTGTCACCATAGTCAAGGTATGGCACCTCCACATCGTGCAATATCAAATTTGTGAGCGCTAACAAGAAAGGAAGTGGCTTGTATTCGGTGCCGCGTACGTTTTCCTGTAATAGTTTCCTGTCCTTTATATTCTTTATTTGCTTCTTCAAATGCTCGATTGTGCACACCAGAAATCCGCCTGTGCCACAGGCAGGATCGTAAATAATTTCTCCGAGCCTGGGATTGGTCATGTCGGTCATGAATTGCGTAACAGCTCGTGGGGTATAAAACTCGCCGCTATCGCCTGCGCTTTGAAGCTCTTTTAAAATAGTTTCATACAAATCGCCAAAAACATGGCGTTCATCGGTTTTGTTAAAATCAATTTCATTGAGCTTGTTCAGCACTTTGCGAAGGGGAATGCCACTCTTCATGTAGTTGTTGTTGCCCTCAAATACTTCGCGCACCAATAATGAACGCCTGTCACGCGCAGTGAGTCCCCTTAGCGCAGGGAACAGTTGCTCATCAATGAACTTTTGAAGTTCATCCCCCGTCATGCCTTCTTCATCCGCTGCCCACTTGCGCCATTGGTACTTTTTCGGAATTGGTGATTTGTAGTTGTCATCCATCAACTCAAGTTCCTGGTCCTTATCGTCAAAGATCTTGAGAAAGAGCATCCAGCCGAGTTGTTCAATGCGTTGGGCATCGCCATTGATGCCGCGGTCCTCGCGCATGATGTCGCGAATGGATTTGATTAAGCCCGAAAGGTTTACCATTTATAAGTATTTCTTAAATGTTCTTTGAAATTTACCGGCTTGTTCATTGCACCAGACAAAATAATCACGCCACTTAGATTCATCTGTAGGATCGCCTGGGCAATATTTAACAATTCTAAATGCGGTGCGGTCAGGCAAATCCATGAAATTAATGTCACTCCCAAGTTGCTGTTCTATATTTGCCTTATCAGCCTCAATCTTTCGAAAGGAGGTCTCATCACTTTTAATATAAAGTTCACAACCAAGTTGATTCAATCTTGAATTTAGAGTTAGAGAAATGTTTGCTTTAGATGTTCCAATGCTCATTTCATACCAATGTTGTGGTCTTGGTGTTCTTCCCAGGTTTAGCTTAAACTCATTCCCTGATTTATTTACATATTCCTTGAAGGCTTCCC
>DATHFS010000652.1:0-5441 GCA_035317975.1 Cyclobacteriaceae bacterium
TGACCGATGACATACTCGTCCAGGAATTTCTTGATTTCGCGGGGTTTGATCAGTTTGAAATTCGGAAGGTTCCCGACTTCAACCTTATTTTTCTTTTCCTCCACCAGGATCTGGCTGGCCTGGGTAACGCATTTGTCGCAAATATGAGCGTGTATTCCTGAGATCATCAGGTCTACATCTTTCTTGCTTCTTCCGCAAAACGAACAGGTCACCTCTGCCATGTTACTTCAATTTGAAGGTAAATGTACCGATGTATTCCCGAAACTTCAATTCAAACACAGGCAATTGGGGCAAATAGGGACAGTTTATTTGTGCTTCCTCTCCAAAACCTCGTCAATCAGGCCATATTCTTTGGCATCGGCTGCGCGCATCCAGTAATCGCGGTCGGAGTCCTTTTCGATTTTCTCGTATTTCTGGCCGCTATGCTTGGCTAAAATGTTGTAGAGATCTTTCTTTACTTCAAGTGTTTGTTTCAAGGCGATTTTCATATCCGAGCTTTGACCCTGCATCCCCGAGGAGGGCTGGTGGATCATGATACGCGAGTGGGGCAATGCCGATCGTTTCTTGTCGGCCCCGGCCGTCAGCAGGACGGCCCCCATTGATGCGGCCAGCCCGGTACACACCGTGGCAACGTCCGGATTAATATAGTTCATCGTGTCATAAATACCCAGGCCGGCATAGACCGAACCCCCCGGACTATTCACATACATGATGATATCCTTCTTCGGGTCAGACGATTCGAGGAAAAGCAATTGGGCAGTGATCAGATTCGCGATTTGATCATCGATAGCCATACCGAGGAAAATAATGCGGTCGGAGATAAGTCGGGTGAAAACGTCGATCGCACGGAAATTGCCCGGCCGCTCTTCGATGACGTATTGGGTCATGTCCTCAATTTTCTGGGCAAAGCTGTCGATGGTGCTACCGCTCATGCCCATATGCTTAACTGCGTACTTTCTAAATTCATTATTATAGCTCATAGGATAGAATTTTGATTTTCAAAGGGTGGAGACCGATTGTATTGTTAGTCGCACAGCCAGCCGTTTTATTGTAATACAATTCACCAATGTTAGTAAGAAATCTTCAATAAAAATGCCCTCCTGAAAGGGCTATTATTTAAACACGGAGAGGACCTGGATGGTTCAATCAATGTTGATGTTCGGCGGCAATCTTCTTGAATTCATCCAAACTCACTTTCTTTTCGGTAACGGTTGCCGTTGACAGAATGGCCTTCATGATTTTCTCCTGCCGCAGCTGGTTGTATAACCGCATGAAATTCTGACCCTTGCCATCCTGGCCGGCAAGGTAGTTGTCGGCGATAGCCTCCAATTTATCTCCCAGCTGGTCCGCAATGGCGGGGCCGCCAAATTGTTCAGCAATCAGCAGTTTTGCTTTGTTTTTCACTTCCTCTGACTCTACTGTGATTTTTAAATCCTCTGCAATCTTGTTTTTGATCAGATCCCACTTGAGCGAGTTCCTGTACTCATTGAATTCTTTCTCCAGGACGTCGTCGGTAACTTTTCCGTCGCTGGTGGCCTTCAGCCAGGATTTCAGGAACGCGTCGGGCATGTTGATCGTAGTGTGATCAACGTAAAAATGCTCGATTTCGTGGTTGAGCAGGTGCTCCGTCTCGCGGGTGTAGTTTTCGCTTATCGTTTCCTTGATCTTATTCAAAAACTCTTCTTCACTCTTGACAACATCATTCCCAAAAACTTTATCAAAAAGCGCTTGATTTACTTCGGCAGGCTCGACATGGCTGATCGTAGAAATGGTGAGGGTGTATTTTCCTTTTGCGTCTTTCGCATCCTGCTCCGGCAGGTTGAGGATACGGGCGATCACGGCCGGTTCCGGGGAGATTTTTTCAATTTCAAATTCAACATGGTCTTCTTTCTTACGGCCCAGGAATTTTTCCTGCTCCTTTTTCTCCACCTTGGCAATCGGGATGTACGAGGATTTTTTTTCGCCGTCGCTCCCCGTTACGTCTCCGAACAGGTTGTCGTTCTCTCCACTGACTTCCGGATAGGCCACGTTGCCAAACCGTTGCTTCATGTCGGTTAGCGTTTCCTGGATCACGGCCTCATCCACTTCGATGGAATGCGACTTCAATTTTACTTTTGGCGAAAGTTCATATTGAAAATCCTCTACCATGCCCACCTGAAATTCGAACTCAAAACTCTTTTGTGTGTCCCAGTCGATCGTGCGGGCTTTTTCCTGATTAGGAAGGGGATCCCCGAGGATGCGAAGGTTATTGTCTTTGATGTAATCCGAAACGGAGTGTGAAATGAGGTGATTCACTTCTTCGACCAGGATGGATTTACCATACATCTTTTTGATCACTCCCGAAGGCACTTTTCCGGCGCGAAAACCTTTGATGTTGGCCTTGCGGGAATATTCCTTTACTTTTTCTTCTACTTTGGGTTGATAATCACTCTCCGTTAGCGTAATTTTAATCAAACCGTCGGTTGTGCTTTGTTTGTCTAATGTGATGTCCATAAACGTGTTAAAAACTATAGTTACTTCCACCGTTCCGGAAAGCCCGGCACAGCAAGGTTAAAGGTGGTGCGGATGAAGGGACTCGAACCCCCACGCCTTACGGCACCAGATCCTAAGTCTGGCGCGGCTGCCAATTACGCCACATCCGCATATGCTTGCCTGAGATTCAGGTCAGGCAAGGTCCTTTGACCGATCGGTGCCATTTTAGGCCATTTTTCTGTAAAAGGAGTGCAAATTTATAGATTATTTATTAGGATTAACGCCGTGAAAAAAAAAGTTGGCCGGGGAAAGCAAAGGAATGACACCATTGAGGTCAACATATTGTTATCCTAAAGTGTATCGTTTAGATGATGAATCAGTGTAATCAGCTAAATCCAGTGAATCAGTGGTAATTGATGCAGTAGAAGAGAAAAAGGAAATCATTAACGGTTACCGGAGGCTATTGCGAAAAGCGAAGCCTATTTTGAAGGAGGGAGATGCCCGGCTGATCAAGCGTGCTTTTACCATTTCCCTCGACGCGCATAAGGACATGCGCAGGAAGTCCGGTGAGCCCTATATTTTTCACCCCCTGGCGGTCGCCGAGATCTGCGTGGAGGAGATTGGGTTGGGCACGACCTCGATCATCGCTGCGTTGCTTCACGACGTGGTGGAGGACACCAACATCCAGCTCAATGACATCGAACGGATATTTGGGAATAAGATTGCCCGGATTGTTGATGGGTTAACCAAGATTCGTGGCGTATTTGAGTATGGGACTTCCCAGCAAGCGGAGAATTTCCGCAAAATGCTGTTCACCCTGTCGGAAGATGTTCGCGTGATTTTGATCAAGTTAGCGGATCGGCTGCACAATATGCGTACGCTGGATAGTATGCCGCGGAACAAGCAACTCAAGGTTTCTTCCGAGACGATCTATTTGTATGCCCCCCTGGCACACCGTCTGGGGTTAAATACAATCAAAACCGAGTTGGAAGATTTGTACCTGCGGTTTACCGAGCCGGCGGTGTATCACGATATCACCGCCAAAATTGATGAGACCCGCGCTACGCGGACGAAGTTCATCAAACAGTTTGTACAGCCCATCAAGGAAGAGTTGGATGAACTGAAGGTGGATTACGAAATCAAGAGCCGTCCTAAATCCATCTTCTCCATTTGGAATAAAATGCGAAAGCAGAACATTCCCTTTGAAGAAGTCTATGATCTTTTTGCCGTACGGATCATTGTCGACACGCCCCTCGAGCAGGAGAAATCCTATTGTTGGCAGGTATATTCGACGGTAACCGATTATTACATGCCGAACCCCGACCGGTTGCGGGACTGGATTAGTACACCCCGGGCCAACGGATATGAGTCGCTGCACACGACGGTCATGGCCAAGAATGGTCAATGGGTTGAAGTACAGATTCGAACACGCAGGATGGACGAGATTGCAGAAAAGGGATATGCGGCGCATTGGAAGTACAAGGACAATGCCGTCAACCACGAATCAAACCTGGAAAAATGGCTGGTGCGCGTTCGCGAGTTGCTGGAACGGCAAGACCTGACGGCATTGGAGTTTGTCGATGACTTCAGGGGTAACCTCTTCACCGAGGAAGTATTTGTCTTTACGCCGAAGGGCGAATTGAAGACCCTGCCGGTAGGCTCGACGGCCCTGGATTTTGCTTTTGATATCCACACGGATATTGGCGGGAGGTGCATCGGTGCTAAAATAAATCAGAAGCTGGTGCCGATCAACCACGTGTTGAAAAACGGAGATCAAATAGAAATTCTCACTTCGGCCAAGCAAAAACCCAATGAAGATTGGCTTCGCTTTGTGGTCAGCCCCAAAGCCAAGTCCAGGATCAAGGAACTCCTCAAAGAAGATAAGAGGAATATGGCAGACGAGGGGAAGGGCGCCTTATTGAGGAAACTGAATCACTGGAAGATTGATCTGAACAGTCAGGTGTATGAGCAGATGATGGCGTATTTCAATGTCAACTCAAAATTAGACTTGCACTACAAAATTGGCAAAGGTCTCATTACGGTCAGCGACCTGAAGCGATTCTCCGAATACAAGCCGCCTGCTCCGCTGAAGGTAAAATCCAATGCAGCAAACGCGGAGGGGAAAGTAACGGAGCAAGAAATCAACAGACCAAAGGGCCGCTATGAAGATATTCTGTTGGTGGGGGAGGACATGGATGTTGTGGAGTACAAACTGGCCAAGTGCTGCACCCCTATTCCGGGAGACGAAGTGTTTGGTTTTGTAACCGTGAGTGACGGTATTAAAATTCACCGGACGAATTGCCCCAATGCGATGGAGTTGATGGCCAACCACGGCAATCGCGTCATTAAGGCGAAATGGACTTCACAGCACGAGGTCGCGTTTCTCACCGGATTGAAAGTGGTAGGGACCGACCGGGTGGGGCTGATCAATGACGTCTCCAAGATCATCTCCGAGGAACTGAAAGTAAATATGAGTTCCCTCTCCTTCAATTCCGATCATGGTATCTTCAACGGCGAGATCATGCTCTATGTAAACGACACACGGCATCTGGATTTGCTGATCAGCAAGTTGGAGAAAGTGGAGGGTGTGGTGAAAGTCGCGCGGTTTGACTCCGCGACGATCAATCAGAACAGCCATTAAGAAATCTCCCGCAGATCGAGAAAAATTTTCCCGCAGACCTGTCCGACGAAGCCTTGGCGTAGTCGGATCGCGCAGATTTACGCAGAAAATGCAGCGTTTATTTTTGTCAGATTGCGCAGATTGCGCTGACCAATATCTATGAAAATGCAATTGTCAACTTACCGGGACTCGACACGCCGGGATTTAGAAGGCAGGCGCGAAATAAAGAAGATTTAGTAAAACAGAATTTGAACTGCGTAAATCTGTGACTACGCCAAGCCTTCGTCGGACAGGTCTGCGGGAGATTTTTCCGAGATAGGAGCTAATCGTCCAGATATACTCCGAAAAT
>DATHFS010000653.1:0-4149 GCA_035317975.1 Cyclobacteriaceae bacterium
ACAGCCAATTGTTGAGAGGAGTAGGGGTTGTGAGAAAGCGGGTATAGGGGATGCCCTGATCGTTCAACGATTTCCTGACTTCCCTTTCGATAATTGATTTGTTGTACAGCGCATAGGCCAGATAAAACGTACTGAGGATCAGGGATAATCGTATCCAATGCCTTCTTGCCGGAGCCGCTGAATGCAAAATCAGCAACGCGATACAGGCAACACCCAGCCAGATTGAAAAGAAAGGATCGGCCACAAAAATAACATCAAAAGAAATCCGGAAATGGCTGAATGGCTCAAACCAGCCGATTCCGTAATTATTGAAAGCATCGAGCAGGAGGTGCACTGAAATTTCGAGGGCAAAGAAAAGTGTCCACCTTTTTGTTGTGATGGAAGTAGGGCGACCCCACCGGGTGGCGGCGATACCCAGCAGAATGGAGACGACCGTTCCAAAAAGAATAGAGTGAGTGAATCCCCGGTGTGCGAGCAAGTCATCGACCGGCGAAAGCCAGAACGACAGGACGAAGTCGATGTCGGGTAAGCTTTGTGCAAGGGCACCAATGATCATTGCTCTCTTGCCCAATTCCTTTCCGGCATAAGCCTCTCCAATGATGGCGCCAAGGGCAATGTGAGTAAGGGAGTCCATGAGTTCAAGGTAGGTAAAAGTCTTGAGTCATTAGTTTTCGGTGTCATCCCGGCCAGGCACCCGTCATCCATGAAATGTCACTTGGCGCATGAGCCGGGATCCCTGTTTAATTGCTGCATCTTTTCAATGGAATAAAGCCTTGCTTGGCATTCGTCAATCACAAGGGTAGCTTTCTATCCAAGTGACCTGCAACTTGTTGGGGATCCCGGCTCATGATAGTTCAGCATTCCATAGAACACTACTGCGTGGCCGGGATGACCCCGAGGGGGTCCGGGGCAGGCAGTTTCATTTTGGT
Source organism: Cyclobacteriaceae bacterium (assembly GCA_035317975.1). Lineage (GTDB taxonomy): Bacteria > Bacteroidota > Bacteroidia > Cytophagales > Cyclobacteriaceae > ELB16-189. Next base: position 930 of record DATHFS010000653.1, read on the forward strand.
GTCTCCGCTTGCGTCCTCCATGGAACCACCTACAGGGGCGAGGCGTGGGATCACCAACAAGCACGCCGATAGGTATTTGATTACTTTTGTATACTCAACGGTAAAAGAATACTATGGGTACGATCAATGGATCAATTTGAACTGGAATTAATACCTATCCGGAAAACACTGGGCGAAAATAAAGAATTTGCAATCCATCCTGATTGTAAAGAAACCCTTTCTATCACGATCGACTATTTTGGGAAAATCGGGTTTGAAATTCCCTGGATAGGATACTATGCCAGCATCGACCATGTCCTGGTAGGAAGCGCCGGCTTTAAAGGGAAACCGGTTAACGGAAGAGTAGAGATCGCCTACGGCACGTTTCCCAGGTTCAGAAAGAGTGGCGTTGGAACAGCGATCTGTAAACGGATGGTGCAATTGTCGTTGATTACAGATCCCGCTATCCGGATTTGCGCGAGGACGCTTGCCGAAGAGAAGTATTCTTCAAAAATTCTAAAAAAGAACAATTTTAAATTACTCGGGGCAGTCGTGGATGAGGAAGATGGGGAGGTTTGGGAATGGGAGTTCGGGGGTTGAAGTGCTGAAGTGTTTGAGTGTTTAAGTGTTTGAGTGTTGAAGTGTTTAAGTGTTTAAGTGTTGAAGTGTTGAAGTGTTGAGGTGTTAATGTGTTGAGGTCCAGGCTTAACCTTTCGGTGCTCACTAACATCAACACTTCCGCACTTAAACACTTAAACACTTCCGCACTTCAACACGACCCCCTAAAACTCCGCATTCCCCGGAAACCTCGGAAACGGGATCACATCCCTGATATTGGTCATGCCGGTAACAAACAGCATCAACCGTTCAAAGCCCAGACCGAAGCCGCTGTGGGGTGCCGAGCCGAATTTGCGCAGTTCCAGGTACCACCACAGGTCTTTTTCGGGCAGGTTGAGTTCATGGATCCGCTTCAACAAGTTTTCATAACGCTCTTCACGCTGTGAACCGCCGATGATCTCGCCGATGCCCGGGAACAGGACGTCCATAGCCGCCACCGTCTTGTTGTCATCGTTTTGCCGCATATAAAATGCCTTGATCTCTTTCGGATAGTTGTAGAGGATAACCGGTTTCTTAAAATGCTTCTCCACGAGGTACCGCTCGTGTTCCGATTGCAAATCTACTCCCCACTCTTCGATCGGGTACTGGAATTTCTTCTTCTTGTTGGGCGTTGAGTTCTTAAGGATATCAATGGCCTCCGTGTAGGTTAGTTTTTGAAATTCATTTCCGGTTACAAATTTCAGCCGGTCGATCAGCCCGAGTTCGCTGCGCTGGTCCTGTGGTTTACCCGCTTCTTCTTCCCGGGCACGTTTGTCCAAAAATTCCAGGTCCTCGGCGCAATTCGAAATAGCATACGTCACGAGGTAGCGCAGCAGGTCGGTAGCGAGTTGCATGTTGTCGTGGATATCATAAAAAGCCATTTCAGGCTCGATCATCCAGAACTCGGCCAGGTGGCGGGTAGTATTGGAATTTTCCGCGCGAAAGGTTGGGCCAAACGTGTAGGTGTCGCTTAAAGCAAGAGCATAGGTCTCCACTTCCAACTGACCTGAAACCGTCAGGTTAGTTTCCTTCCCAAAAAAATCCTCCTTGTAATTCACGTGGCCGTGGTCGTCCCGGGGTGGGTTGGTGGGGTCCAGGGTGGTGACGCGGAACATCGCCCCGGCACCTTCCGCATCCGAACCGGTAATAATCGGTGTTTGGATGTAGAAGAAACCGCGGTCATTAAAGAATTGATGAACGGCGAAAGCCATGGCATGCCGTACCCGCATCACGGCACCGAACGTATTCGTGCGCGCGCGCAGGTGGGCGATCTCCCGCAGAAACTCCAGGGAATGTTTTTTCGGCTGCAATGGATATTTTTCGGCATCGCTGTCGCCCAGGATCTGTAACTGTTTTACGTCGACCTCCACCGCCTGTCCTTTGGCAGGGGAGGCGATCAATTCACCGGTGACGGAAACACAGGCTCCTGTCGTGATGCGTTTCAAAAGAGTTTCGTCCACCGTATTCAAGTGGATCACCGCCTGGATATTTTGAAGGGTGGATCCATCGTTGATGGAAATAAACTGGTTGTTACGGAAGGTGCGCACCCAGCCCATAACGGTAACGGTCTGCCCCGTGGGCGCGGTGGAAAGCAATGCTTTGATCTTGATCCTGTTCATGGACCGCAAAAAACGGGAATTTGGGAACAGAATTCAAGAATTTACAGAATGAATGATCAGAATGATCAGAATTTACAGAATTGGAGAATTTACAGAATGAATGATCAGAATGGCAGAATTGAAGCATTAACAGAATGAAATGCAAACCATCCGGAAAATGTTGACATCACAATCATTAACTTCTTAATCCCCTCATGCATAAATCCTGCCCTTCTCGGTCCTGCCGCGGCATTCTGCTAATTCCTAAATTCTCAAATTCTGATAACTTTGTAACAGAAGGCCATGCAGAAACTAGGATTAAGTCAGAATTTACAGCAAAAGTTATCGCCCCAGCAGATCCAATTCATCAAGCTGCTGCAGGTGCCTACGGCCGAGTTGGAAAATCGAATAGAAGAAGAGCTCGAGATTAACCCGGCGTTGGAAGAAGGAGAAGAGGAGGAAACCCCGGAGGTGCCGGAGTCTGCCGAATCCGGTGAAGACGAGCCTACGCAGGAGGAACCGGTCGTTCAGGAGCAGGAAGTGGATCTGAAGGACTATTTGGGTGACGACGAATTCAGCGGCTACAAGACACAAAATGATTCAGGCGAGGACGAAGACGACCGGGAAATGCCGATCCCGATGGGAACGTCCCTTCAGGAAACGCTGATGACCCAATTGGGATTTCTGGGGCTGAATGACCATCAGTACGCTATCGGAAAACAATTAATCGGCAGCATCGAAAGTGACGGATACATCCGGCGGGACCTGGAGTCCATTGTCAACGACATGGCCTTTTCGCAAGGCACGGAAACATCGCTTCAGGAGGTGGAGGAAGTCCTTAAGAAAATACAAAGTTTTGATCCTCCGGGTATTGCCGCACGCAACCTGAAGGAGTGTTTGTTGCTCCAGCTCGAGCGCATGGACAACGGACAGGATGTGGACGTGATCGTGGCCAAGCGCATTCTCCAGGACTGCTACGACGAGTTCATCAAAAAGCATTATTCCAAAATTCAGAAGAAACTCGACCTGGATGATGAAGAGTACAT
>DATHFS010000654.1:0-3503 GCA_035317975.1 Cyclobacteriaceae bacterium
TGGGATGCGATGATCGATATCAACGTGAAAGGGTTGCTGTACGTGTCGAGGGAAATTCTGCCCGGCATGGTGGAGCGGAAGTCGGGCCATATCATCAACCTGGGCTCCATTGCCGGCAAGGAAGCGTATGCCAATGGAAATGTGTATTGCGGCAGCAAGTTTGCCGTGGACGCCATCAGTCAGGGCATGCGGATCGATTTAAATGCCTATGGCATCAAGGTGACGGCGATCCATCCCGGATTGGTGGAAACAGAGTTTTCGTTGGTGCGTTTCAAGGGTGATGAGGCCCGAGCGAGCAATGTTTATAAAGGGATGCAGCCGCTGAAAGGGGAGGATATTGCCGACTTGATCTTATTTGCCCTCACACGGCCTGCCCACGTAGTCATTGCCGATTTGATTGTGCTTCCCACGGCGCAGGCTAGTGCTACGATCGTGAGAAGAGACCAGTGATCGGTGATCAGTGATCGGTAATCGGTAATCGGTAATCGGTGATCGGTGGAGTGTACAAGATTAGCTGGATAGACCATTGGATGGCACCGGAAACCTTCCACACTCAACCGATAACCATCCATTCTATGAATCGAATCAGAATGCGACCAACTTCAACTATCTCTTAAATCCCAACGCACTTCCCCCGCAATGAGAAGCAGAGCCATCAAACGTATATTGGATGTAATAGATACCCGTAGCGTTGCAGGGATAAGCAATGGCGGCGATGAACTGGCCGTTGATCTTGCTCGACGCCACTTTGTTGCGGCCTGAGTCAAACAGGGTGACGACAATGCCGTCCGTAGCCTGGCCATTTGCGCAGATGTTGATCATGTATTGTGTCCCTTTGGTGAATACATAGGAGTATTCCACTTTTTCTTTGCTACCCCCTTCGCCGTCAATTTTATAGCTCTTCAGAAAATTGAACCCGCCGGCCAGTTTTGGAATACAGGCATTGCTAAAGTTGTCAGAATTACACTGGCCGATGAGCCCCGAAGAACCGATGCCGACTGAAAGTAAAAAGGAAAGGGAAAGAATTATCTTTTTCATAATAGTTTATTCGCTGTATTAACTGGTGATTTTATTCCGAATCGAATTGGTCAGGTCTTTGATGGCGGCAATGTCCTGATCCGTAATGTCGATGGTGGTCGTGCTATTGTCCTTGATCATGGCCACGCCATTCACGACTTCCATGGTTGATTCTTTGTAGGTGTAGGTGATTTTGATCTTGTCAAAGGTGGCCTTCAATCCCTCCATGTCTTTCAATAACGATGCCATGTTTTCATCGCCCTTGTAAAAGGTGAGGAGCAGCACAATTTGTTCCAGGATGATTTTCTGGGCCCCGATGGTTTCCCTTAAATCCTGATTTTTCGGGTTATGGGCTGCCACCTGGCAGGTAACCTGCATGGCCTCCAGCCACCCTCCGGTCAGCAGCAATACACTTAAGTTGGCCCTGCTTTGCGACTGCAGATAGTGATTGATCGTGTTGAAATTCTGAGTGGTAATGAGCAAAAGGGAATCCAGATTTTTGCTGTTGTTCGCCAGCCGGCCGATGGTTTCAACGTCGAAGAACTGGCCTATATTCAGGCCGTCGGCCAACGATTTGATGGCGGATAAATATTTGATCCCGTCCTGATTTTGCTGGTAAATATTAGTGTATCCCAGGTCGGTCCCGTAGATACCCAAATTCAGTGCTTTTTTGTAATTGCTGTTGTATTTGGAGAGGTTATCCGGGGAGTTCAGGATCGCGGAATTGTATTTTGTGCCGGATTGTTTCAGCAAAACGGAGATTTCGAGCGGACTCGGAATCTGCTGCAAGATACTGTTAATCACTTCCTCATCTATGCTTGGCCCCTGGCTTTTGGCCGAGTCAAGACTATTGAGGAACGCCTGTTCATCCGGCTTTTTTCCCGAGCCGCAGGCTGTTAACATTGCTGTGATCAGCCCCACTGCTAAAATTCTCATAACCATAGATTTATATTTACAAAATTAAAAATTCAGTGCTCCTTACCAAATTGCGCGGGGTTTACTTACGCTTCGGAAAATTCACTTTACCGAACGAATCGACCCCTTTTTTCGCCCATTCAAAATAGAGTGTTGCATAGAAGAATAGCGTCATGGCCCAGATCACCAGCACATTGAAAAGAAACGTGCTGACCGTTATCCCGAACAGGTTCTTATGGGGTGCAAAAAACGGTGCGCGGTAATCCAACGCACCCTTTGGCACCCCTTCCTGAAAGATGGGATTGATCTGTTGAATAATTTCACCGTTATATTCAAGCCAGCGATTTTTCGTATTTACATTCTTCACCAGGTCCGACAGGCTTTCGTTAAAGTAACGATTTTTCTCCTCGTTGACGCGGAACCCCTGGTTTTCATAAAACGCCATCTTCTTTTCAATAAGGTCCACATTTTCATTGTACATCTTCTGATAGCTTTTGCGGTATTTCTCCACGTATTTCTCCAGCTTTTCGCCGAATGCTTTCGAATACGTGCCGGGGATAAGTACTTCGTCCAGGTTGACTTTCTCAATGCCTTGACGGAACGTTTCGTCCCGCAGTTCGTCGCGTAGGACCGTCAATTCTTTCGCTACCAGTGTGCGAATGGAATCGGTCTTGCCGTTGAGGTTGTCCAGCACCCAACGGTTTCTCTTCTTAAGTTCATCGGCCAGGTAGCTTGACTTGAAGTCCGCCTTCGCCTCTTCTTTTTCATAATCGTAGTACGGAGCCTCGTAATTGTTATTGGTAAACTGGTGCACGGCCATGGCCTCATACGCCCACCGTGACGCCATCATATCAGCCACGATGGGAACTTTGCCTTTGGTGCTGATGAGATTATTTAACTTATCGAAGCTAAAGAGCAAACCACTGAGGATCATCTGCGGAATCAAGAGCAGGGGGATCATCACATAAACCGTGACCGCCGAATTGAAGGCAGAGGAAATATTCAATCCCAACACATTGGCAAAACACGAAGTCGTAAACAAGACCAGCCAAAAGGCGAAGTTCATTCCGTGAACTTCGAGAATGAGGTTGCTGATCAAAACATACGTGAGGGTCTGAATCGCGGATATCAGGAAAAGAACCGCCACCTTGGAGAGCAAATAGCTGTTCCAACTCAGGTTCAGAAAGGATTCGCGTTTCAATATTTTCCGGTCGCGGATGATTTCCTCCGCACTCACCGTCAAGCCCATGAAAAGGGCCACAATGATGCTCATCAGGAGAAACGCCGGAAAGTTGTCGTTGAACCGGAAAATATATTCTTTCCCCCCCGGTGCACTTTTGTATTTGATAATAAAAGCCAGGATGATGGCCAACAACGGCGCTTCCAGCAAGTTGATGAGCAAGTATTGTTTGTTGCTGATCTTGGAAAGAAAATCGCGGACGGTAAAAATGCCAATTTGTCTGGAGCGCGTGGGGATCTGGAGATTATGTTGAGGGATCTCCCGGACATCTTCCACCCGGGGAATCTTGAAACGCTCCTTAAACATCTCATGCCATTGGGGGGGTGTCACC
>DATHFS010000655.1:0-3046 GCA_035317975.1 Cyclobacteriaceae bacterium
ATGAAAGCAGTTGCTCTCAACCGCCGTGATGATTGGATCCGGGAAGGCAAGTATCCCGGCATCCGGTTTGGTGTAACAATGGGTTCCGATGGTGCCGGGACAGTGGAAGACGTTTCAGATGAAAGCAATCGCGATTGGGTAGGGCAGGAGGTGGTCATCAATCCGAACATCGACTGGGGACCCGATCCGGAAGTTCAGGCAAAGAACTATACCATTCTGGGGATGCCGGTCAACGGGACATTTGCTGAATACATTGTGGTCAACATTGACCGGCTTCAGCGCAAACCTCTGCATTTGGATTTTCTTCAGGCCGCTACGTTGCCCCTGGGTGGGCTCACGGCGTTCAGAGCACTCTTTAGAAGAGGGGCGTTGCGTTCCGGTCAAAACGTTTTGATCTCGGGATTCGGAGGAGGGGTTGCGCAGTTTGCGTTCCTGTTTGCCAAAGCGGCTGGAGCCCATGTATATATTACCTCCGGGAGTGATGAAAAGATCGCTCGCGCCATCAAGATGGGAGCCAAAGGTGCTTATAATTATAAGAAAGAGTCTAACTACAGCGACCTGTGGAAAACCAAGGGTGGGTTCGACCTGATCATTGACAGCGCCGGCGGGGATCAAGTCAATAATTTTATAAAAATGCTAAAGCCCTGCGGCAAGATCGTCTGTTATGGAGCCACCAATGGCACACCCTCTAAACTTGATTTGTACCGGTTATTCTGGAACCAGCTATCCCTGCTGGGATCGACTGCGGGGAACGACCATGAGTTCAATGAAATGCTGACCTTTGTAAGCCAGCATCAGATCAGACCGATCATTGATTCGATCCGGCCCTTCTCGAAGATTGCAGAATCTTTTGGCGATATTACCAAGCCGAATAAGGTGGGGAAGATTGTGTTTCAGGTTTAAGGGTCAAGTATCGCCTCCCAAGGAGGACGATACGACCCCGTCGTTCCGCATCGTCCTCTTCGAGAGACGATGCTCGACCTACCCGTCAAGTATCGTCTCCCAACGGGGACGATACGCCCCCGTCGTTCCGCATCGTCCTCTTCGAGAGACGATGCTCGACCTACCCGTCAAGTATCGTCTCCCAACGGGGACGATACGACCCCGTCGTTTCGCATCGTCCTCTTCGAGAGACGATGCTTGACCTCTCCCAACGGGGACGATACGACCCTGTCGTTTCGCATCCTCTTCGAGAGATAATGCCCGACCTAAATTATCTCTTGCTTCTGCGCCTCCTTTGCGCCTCTGCGTCTCCGCGGTTTAGAATTTCCTTCCGTTATACGATCTCATCAAGAAGCCCCTTTAATTCAGCCCCTGTTTTGCTGTTCCCGAGATCGCGCGCCAATAGAATTCCTTTTTCCAAAATGAGTTTAGCGTTGACGAGGTCACTGGAAAGGATATGGAGATGTGCGGCGTGATAATAGACCGGGAGGTAGTGGGGATGATCAATCAAAAGTTGATCAAAGCATTGTTCCGCCTTTTTGGGATCGCTGGTTACCCACTCCAGCGCCAGCGCATAGCGTGGAAAAGGATCCATCGGATCTTCCCGGGCATATTGCTCCAGCAGTTGAAGGCGCTCTAAATTCATTCGGTTTTTCGGTTTTTAAAGGTTCGGTTTTAAAATTTTATCCTCTATCTTGAGGCCAAATTTAGCCAGATTCTTTAACCTTTTGGTAATCATTTTGTTGAGAACGCCATGAAGATTTTAGTTTGCATTTCACATGTTCCGGATACGACCTCCAAAATCAATTTCATTGATAATAATACCCGATTTGATACGACCGGCGTTCAATTTATCATTGGGCCGTATGATGACTATGCGTTGGCGCGGGCGATTGAATTGAAAGAGTCGCTCGGGGCAACCGTGACTGTCCTGAATGTTGGCCCCGCCGAAACAGAACCGACGCTCCGTAAAGCACTGGCAATTGGAGCCGATGATGCTATTCGTGTTAATGCGGAACCAACGGATTCTTTCTTTGTTGCCAGTCAAATTGCCGAATATGGTAAAGGGTATGACTTGATTTTGATGGGCAGGGAATCCATCGATTACAACGGTGGAGTGGTCCACAGCCTATCGGGAGAATTGCTGGGCTTGCCTTCCTTTTCTCCTGTGATGAAGCTCGATATTGATGGTACGAAGGTAACGATGGCGCGTGAAATTGAAGGTGGAAAAGAATACATTGAAGCAAGCCTCCCCCTCATCGCCGGCTGCCAGGAGCCGATTGCAGAATGGAAGATCCCGAATATGCGCGGGATCATGTCGGCCCGCACTAAGCCACTTAACGTTGTTCAACCTAAGGCAATCAATCAACCGACTGCGGTCAGGAAATTTGAACTGCCGAAACCCAAGGGCGCCGTGGTTATGATTGCTCCGGATAACGTTGCAGAACTGGTGACCAGACTGAAGACAGAAGCAAAAGTCCTTTAATTTAAAATTTAAGATTTACTATGACGCTGGTCTTTGTTGAGAGTGCAGAGGGTAAAATAAAAAAGACGTCACTGGAAGCGGTGAGTTATGGATATGCTATGGGCGGACCGGTGACGGCTATCGCGCTGGGGAGTGTAAACGAGGCAGAGTTGAAAGCAATAGGGAAGTACGGCGCTACGAAAGTGTTGCACGCTTCCGATGAGCGATTGAACCAGGGAATTGCAAAAGCGTATGCGGCCGTATTGACGAAAGCGATGCAGGATGAAAATGCAGCTTGCCTGGTCCTTGCTAATTCCTCCCTTGCTACTCCTGTAGCGGCACTGGTTTCAGCTAGAGTGGGAGCCAGCCTGGCAACGAATGTCGTTGAACTTCCCGATACAAGCGCGGGTTTTGTAGTGAAGCGGAGTATTTATACCGGCAAAGCCTTTTCTTATATCGAACTTAAAAATCCAAAAAAAGTAATCGTCATTAAAAAGAGTGCTGCAGAAGTAAAGGAAGTGGGAGCAAATAGCCCCGTAGTAGCCTATCCTATAACCCTGTCGGATGCTGAATTCAATGCTAAAATCATATCAACCGAAAAGGCCACAGGTGAGGTATTACTACCTGAAGCTGAGATCG
>DATHFS010000656.1:0-5124 GCA_035317975.1 Cyclobacteriaceae bacterium
TACCATTTCGAGGGTGACGAACTCAATACGCTCTATGAACATTTCCTGATCGTAGCCGACGAAAAGAAAATGGTGGGCGATGAAGATTTGATGGTGCTGATAGCTAACACCGCGGTGATGTCGAGATAAAATAAGCCACAGACTTTGTCCGGGAAAGGAGAGTCGAAATTAATAGGGTCAAATCCACTTCGTTATTCATTTCCTTATCTTCTGTATTAATTCATCAGGTATCGCCGCCACCTTCCTCTTCTCATAGTCAAAACAAACAATCCCAGTCTTGCCTTGAGCGACTTCCTTACCAGTTGCTTTGTTGCTAACCTTATAATACAAGTTGAATCCATACCTGGTAATATCGGCCACCGCAATTTGTATGGTCAGCACATCGCCTAGAAACGATTCCGACTTGTAAACAATAGCCGCATCGGCGACAATCTGGCCAACGGTCCCTGCCAGTTTTACTTCACTCTCGAAACCCAGGCTCCTGTAAAATAACGTGCGTGCCTCCTGCATCAGGGTAAGTATGCTATCGTTTCCTACGTGGCCACCATAATTCAGGTCGCTCACCCGGACCGGCAGCTCAGTGGCAAAGGCGAATTTTTCAGGAAGGTCGATGCGAATACGTGTCATAGTCCAAAAATAGCATTCCTAACTTCTCGAAATCGAAAAAATAACTCCCATTTCTGTCCATCCTGATCTCACCCAACCGTCATAGCGGTAATTAAACGTCAAATCAACTTAACCATTTAAGACTATGACAACCCAACAAGTCGCCAATCGCCTTGTGGAACTTTGCCGCAAGGGAGAGATTCCAAAAGCAGGTGATGAACTTTATGCCGACTCCATTGTGAGCGTAGAACCGGAGCATGCGCCATTGAAAACCGCGAAGGGCAAAGCCGCTGTTCAAAAAAGAGGCCAGCAATTTGCTGCGATGATAGAGCAGCGTCACGGAGGTTCCTTTTCCGACCCCGTCGTATGTGGCCGTTACTTCACCGTTGCCATGACCCTGGATGCCACCTTCAAAGGTCAGGGCAGATCGAAAATAGAAGAAATTTGCCTTTACGAAGTGAAAGACGGCAAGATCGTCTTCGAACAATTCTTCTTTTAGGAAGAATCTCAACTCTCCCCCTCTCCGCCCCGGAGAGGGGGACGGGGGGTGAGGTGACTCTTGATCATCCGTTGGACTCGCTGTATTTTTTAAAGTTGTCGAGAATGGCTTGCCATCCGCCCCGTTGCATTTCTATGGGATTCACACTTTCGGCATCAAACGTTTCTGTCACCTTCGTTTCATTGCCTTTTCCTGAAAATTGAATGGCCACTTTTCTGCCGTCACCAATGGTGTATTCAATTACGTTGTGCGGCTGGACGTTGGTGTACACGCCTTCAAAGTCAAAGCTTGCGCTTCCGTCTTTGGCCGCCATGGTCGTTTTGAATTTTCCGCCCGTCCGCAAATCATTTTCGGCATACGGCGCATGCCAATCGTCAGAAGCCTGGCACCACCGGGTAATGTGTTTTGGTTCCGACCAGAATTTCCAGACTTTTTCCACCGGTGATTTAATCAGGGTGTCAACCGTAATGGCTGTTTTAGCTGTTGTTTCCATGGTAATTTTGTTTAGCGTTTTGATATCGACTACTCAACAAACGTATACAATGATTTAAAGAAGACGGATGGGCAAATCCGACTTTCCAGGGGGCCGATTACGACACTATTTATTCCTTCATAAGCTTATTCCTGATTTCCTTCCAGGTAATGAGTTGAATATGCTGATCTGAGATCAGGCGTTTGCATTCGTTACTGGTGAAGAAATTAAAATCAGCTTGCCGCCAGGTTGAGCCAAAGCCTCCCGCGCGCTCGGCTATCGCTTTCATTTCTTCGTTGTCATACGCAGCATGAAGTAAAAAACAATTTAAGCCGGGCCGAAGTGATTTCAGGACCCGGGTCCAATAGGGTATCATTCCATTCGCTCCACCCTGAAAATCCTCGCCCGTAGCCATCCAAACTTTATCGACTACAATGTCCTTTTCGGTAGCATAGCTTTTCAAACTCCGGATGACCGGGTCCGTGGTGAGTTCATCGCCGTTCATTAACACGGGCACCTTATACTCCCTGCCCAACTTGATATAGACCTGGATGAACTCGGGCCGGACCAGCAGCGAACCCATGTGCGTATCGAAGTGCGTGGGATTGATTCCAAATTCTTTTGCCCGTTCAATCTGGCTGCGAAGCTCTTGTTCCACTTCTTGTACGGTCGCATGTTTTGCGACATCCGCTACGGATCCGTAAAGGTACCCTCGCGAATTCACCAGTCCGGGAACCTGGTCCCGTGGAAGGGTGGGTCCCCATTTGTACAATCTCCACTCACTGGTAAGGGTCAGGTGCAATCCAAAATCGGCGTCCGGGTGGGCGCTGGCATAGGCGGCGATTTCGGGAAACCAGGGGCAGGGCACCATAATACTTCCTGAGTTAACCATGCCTTTTTCCATCGCTGCAATGGTGGCCGCGTTTTCCGAATGAGAAACGCCAATATCATCCGCATGGAGGATCAGTAGTTTCGTATCTCTGGAATATCCCAGTCGCTCCTGGATGGTTTTTTGTTGGGCATAGGTACATCCGGCAAACAGGAGCAGGATAAGGATAGTGACACCGGTCTTTTTCATAAGTTGACTTTTAATGGGGGCAAAGTTATATCTTTGGACCTGATTTTGATGATTTTGATCATCACTCAGAGATGATATTCGTCATCAAAACACAAGGCAAAATGGCGCACCTTTACCTGTCAATGACGAAAGTCCTGGTTCCCTTCTGGAAGTTGAGGGAGAGCCCTTATACCAGCTTCTGGTAAGTAAAGTGGGAATTAATTCAGAGAATCCATAAACGTACTTTGCTCAACCGCACAAAATCTGTTTTACGCCCCGAAAATGCCCTGGCTTGGGTAAGGCACCGAAATCGTCGGCATTTGTATTTTTTTTACCTTTGAAAGATGAATTCTGAGCCTATATATCTTCTACTGGCGGACGACGACAAGGACGATTGCTTGTTTTTCGCAGAGGCATTGGAAGAATTGGCGCTATCCACGCACCTTACCACGGTGCACGATGGCGAACAGCTCATGCAGCTTTTGGACAGGAAAACAGAGCAACTTCCTCATGTTCTTTTCCTCGACCTCAACATTCCGCGCAAAAACGGCCTCGAATGTTTGTCGGAGATAAAACTCAACAAAAAGCTGAAGCATCTTTTCGTTATTATTTTCTCCACTTCTTCTGAACAAGACATTGTAAACATGCTTTACAAAAACGGGGCGCATCATTACATTCGCAAGCCGGCTGAATTTTCACAACTTAAAAAAGTAATTCATAAGGCCCTTACCATCATCACCGATCGCATGCCTGCCGGGAAAGGAAATTTCGAACAACCCGCAAAAGAGATGTTTGTCCTGACGGGTGATTTCTAACGAATCAAAGCAATGGGATTACCGCTTGCAAAAAAGAAAGCAGGTTCTTCCGCCCGGAAGACAAGAAAGGACGCCTTTCCGGTGGTGGCTATTGGCGCATCCGCGGGAGGATTGGAAGCGGTAACACTCCTCTTACAAAATCTCCCGCCGAACACCGGCATGACATTTATTTACGTCCAGCATCTCAGCCCGGACCACAAAAGTATCTTAACCTCCATTTTAGCAAAGTCAACGCTAATGAAAGTGCAGGAAGTCACAAACAGGGTGCTCCTGCAGCCCGATCATTTTTATGTGATTCCGCCCGATAAGGATATGGCGGTGCTCAATGGACACATAAAATTAATGCCCCGCAGAAAAGACCGCGTCGCGAATTTACCAATCGATACTTTTTTCTGCTCCCTTGCTGAACAGCATAAAGAAGGCGCCATCGGTATTATTCTCAGCGGCAGTGCAAGCGATGGCACACGGGGGTTACGCGCTATTAAAGATGCAGGAGGATTAACGTTTGCGCAGGATGATTCGGCAAAGTTCAGCAGTATGCCCAAGTCGGCCATCGCAGCGGGCGCGGTGGATTTTGTTTTATCTCCTAAAGAAATTGCGCTGGAACTAACCCGCCTGGGCAAGCAAGATCGTGCGAAGCCCGGGGCATTGTCATCCGGTAAAGGAATTGAAAACGATAACCCCGACCTGGGGGTCATTATCAGTCATCTGCATAAAGAGACCGGCGTCGATTTCAGTTACTACAAAATGGCCACCATCAAGAGACGTATCCTGCGTCGAATGCTGCTGAATAAAATAAATACCCTGAAGGAATATGCACGGTTGACAGCGGAAAAGAGCGATGAGATCAATATTCTCTACCAGGATTTACTCATTAACGTTACCGGTTTTTTCAGGGATACCGATTCGCATCAGTATTTAAAAACCACACTCTTTCCCCGGATTCTCAAGAGCAAAGCAGCTGGCGAAACCTTGCGGATATGGGTACCGGCCTGCTCATCGGGGGAGGAGGTTTATTCCATTGCCATGACACTGCTCGAAATACAGCAGAACAAACCTACGGATATACCGATTCAGATTTTTGCCACTGACCTCAGCGCAAAGGCCATTGCCAAAGCCCGTATTGGCGAATATGCCAAAACCGACCTCAAATCAATTTCACCAAAACGACTGCAACGCTTTTATACGAAATCCGGCAGCAACTACCGCATCTCCAAAATCGTGCGCGACATGTGTGTCTTTGCACCTCACAATATTTTGCGCGATCCCCCTTTTTCGCGCATTGACTTTATCAGTTGCTGCAACCTTCTTATTTATCTCGATACCCCCGCCCAGAGGAAAGTCATGGCTACCTTTCATTATGCTTTAAAAGAAGATGGCTACCTGATGCTCGCGAAAGCAGAAACCATCGGTACCTCCGGTCATCTCTTCACAAAAATCAACAATGCATTTAAGATTTACTCCCGTAAAAACAATTCAGGTAAGCGCATATTGCCTGTTCTCAAACGTCGCTCCCCACAAACGGTCACCAATAAAATCCTGGCGCCACACCTCCTCAAAAATAAGTCTGTTTCAGACGGTGGCCTCCATAGCGCTATTGATACCCTTCTTCTTTCCCGCTTTGCGCCGGCCAGTGTCGTCATCAATCATGCATTGGAAATCCTCATGTTCAGGG
>DATHFS010000657.1:0-2792 GCA_035317975.1 Cyclobacteriaceae bacterium
ACCTACGGTTAACCATGCGATGAACAAGGCGGCAAGCCCGGCCCCAAAGAAGTACCACCATTCAAGGTCAATCCGATAGGCAAAACTTCCGAGCCATTCCCTTGCGATGAAATAGCTGATCGGCAGGACAATGGCAATAGCAACCAACACCATTTTTGTAAAGTCGGAGGAAAGCAGGTAGACAATTCGAAATTCACCCGAGCCCAGGATTTTCCGGATTCCGATTTCCTTCATTCGTCTTTCAGCAGTAAAGGCAGCCAATCCAAACAATCCAAGACATGAGATAAGGATGGCGATGCCGGCAAAGTACAAGGACAGATCGGCCACGCGCTGCTCGGAGCGATAAAGGGCATCGTACTCATCGTCCAGGAATTTGAAATCAAAAGGTATTCCCGGATTGAAACTAAGGTAGAGTTTTCCCAATCTTGAAAGCGTCTCCCGTTCTGTTCCGGACAGGATCTTAACAGCGACCTTGTGGTTGTTGTCCGACAGCTTAAAAAAACAGGGTTTTACCGGTCGAAAAAGCGATTCAAAATGAAAATCGTTGACCACCCCGATGATCTCGTATTCTTTTCCCCATAGTTTGACGGACTTGCCGATAGGGTCGATAAGATGCATGTATCGAACGGCCTCCTTATTGCAAATCAATTTTGAATTTTCTGTGTTGAATTTTTCTGAGAACGGCCGGCCCATCGCAAATTCGAAACCCAGTGTTTCGATCAGGCCATAGCCCACGTCGAGAATGGCGAACTCGGATTTATCGGCGGGGTGTTTTCCGTCCCAGGAAACACCACTGGTGAAAACGCTGGGCCTGCCAACTTCATAATCCATACTCGAGGCTTTCAGTACCCCGGTGATTGCTCTTGCTTCTGTCAGAAAGGACTCGAGGTTCCCATTGAGTTTGCCCTGCTTGTCAAAGACGATCACATTGTTCTTGTCGTATCCCAGGTTTTTGGATTGGACAAAATCGATTTGCCGATAAACCACGACGACAGAAACGATCAGTAAAATGGAGATGCAGAACTGAAAGACGACCAATCCTTTCCTTGCCCAAACCTCACTAAATGAAATGGCCAGTTTCCCTTTAAGTACTTCGGCAGGCCGGAACCCGGAGAGGAAGAATGCCGGATAACTACCGGAAACCAAGCCGGCGAAAAATGTGATTGCCAGCGTTCCAAGGATCAGGTAATAGTCTAACGCAAGGGCCAGGGATTTACCGGTAATCGTATTGAATTGTGGGAGAAACAGGAAAACAACAATCAGAGCAACCGCGAGGGAAAGAAAAGCCAGAAACATCGACTCGCTGAGATACTGAAAAACAAGGGTCCCTCTCTGGGCACCTATTGACTTTTTAATTCCGATTTCTTTCAGGCGCCGTGATGCCCTTGCCGTCGAAAGATTCATAAAGTTGATGCAGGCAATCACCAGGATAAAGAGTGCCACCGTTGAGAACAGGACCACGTATTCAATTCTTCCTCCGGCTTGTACACCGTTTTCATAACGGTCGTACAAATACCGGTCGGAGTAGTGCCTGAGGAACATGGTACTGATCCACTCGGGATGTTCCTTGCCGTACATCGTTTCCAGTTTTGACCAATAGAAGTTATTCAGCTTCGTATTGAATTGAGCAATGTCTACGCCTTCTTTGAGGATCACATAAGCACTTGAGCTGTTGCTATCCCAATTGATGTAGCCGGGTGGACGCTTAGACAGAAACATTTCAATGGTCAGTAAGAAATCAAATTGTTCGGAGGATTGCCTTGCTTTCTCAAAAATACCAGAAACGATGTACGTTCCGCCGTGCGCTTCTTCGTCCCACGTTATACTTTTGCCGACAGCGGTTTGAATCGTACCAAAAAGTTTGACGGCCAGCTCATCGGAGATCACAATCGAATACTTGTCGGAGAGTACACGGTCCTTGTCGCCCAGAATAAGTTTGTAAGAGAAAACGTTAAAAAAATCCTTTCCCGCGAATTTGTCCGTGGCTTTTATGCTTACCTCACCGGCAGACAGGATCCCATGACCAAACGGCCCGGCCACCGGAACCACATACTCAATCTCCGCCAACTCCTGGTCCAACGCTGGTGCCAGAAGGTCTGAATTACTTTCCGTGGTGTGTATCTCGTCGTCCCCGAACGCTCCGTGTCGCATCACCTGATACAATTGCTTGTCCTTTTCATGGAACTTATCCATGGACAACTCGTCGGCTACCCAGAGGTAGATCAGTAGAACAGAAGCCAATCCACTCGACAGGCCGATCAGGTTAATAAAAAATGCACTTTTATAGCGTTTGAAGTTTCGGTATGTGATCGTAAAGTTGTGCCGGACCATGGTCATCGTGTTTGAGTTGGTGGACGTCGATTTTCGGAATGCAAAAGGACGGATATAGTTAAGGACTTGATACCCGTAATTAAGTTGCGCCCTGGACAGGGATTTATCTTTCGCCATGCAATAAAACTTCTCATCCAGGTCGCCGTGTACTTCTTCGGCGAGGTCGTCGCGCAAAAACCAGGTTAGTAGTTTTTTTGCCAATCGGGGTGGTATCGGGTTTGGTTTGTTCAAAGTCTATTCTTCAATTTGACTAACGGAACATTTCACTCCGACCGGAGACTCGCGACTGGATTCACTCTTGCTGCCTTAATGGCCTGCACCCCCACCGTAAGCCACGCGATCCCGATGGCGATAAGTCCCGCCGCAATAAAATACCACGGGTGTAAAGGCACCCTAAACGCAAAGGTGCTCAACCAGGAGCGCGCAACGAAGAAGCTCATCGGCAATGCAATGATGATTGC
>DATHFS010000658.1:0-2623 GCA_035317975.1 Cyclobacteriaceae bacterium
GCGTAGTCGGATCTCGCAGATTTACGAAGAATTGTTTCCCGCAGATTACGCAGATTTACGCAGAGTAAATACCCTATTTTTAAGGTTTACAACTGACCTTGAAGGTTTACTTTTTTTCAGGGTTTCTTTTATGCAGGCGTCGATAGCTATTGTGATCTTAGATTTACCAAGAATAAAGATGTCAAGAGCATAGCCATAGTCAAATCAAACAAATCCCAAGAATCACAGTTCAGACATTCTGCGTTAATCTGCGTGATCTGCGGGAAACATTTCTCTATAAAACTCAACAAAGAACTTCAATGCCTCCGGGTTACGGAGCGATCCGGAGTTGACCACTTCCTGAAGGGCCCTCCCCATCAATATTTTTTTGACCGGTGTCTCAGTCTTTTTGCCGCTCATGGTGTACGGTATTTCGGGGACGGCCACAATTTGATCGGGTACGTGCCGGGGACTGTAGTCCTGACGGATGATGTGATTGATCTTCTTCTTTATTTCTTCTGAGAGTTCTACGCCCGGCTGCAGTTGGACGAAAAGAGGCATATAAAATTCACCGTGGTCTTTTTCGAGGCATACGATCAAGCTGTCTTTCACTTCTTTTACTTTGTCCACAGCGCGGTATATTTCACTGGTCCCTATTCTTACGCCCCCCCGGTTCAATGTTGCGTCCGATCTGCCATAAATAATAACGCCGTCCCGGGGCGTGATTTTTATCCAATCACCGTGACGCCACACTGCCGGGTACATCTCAAAATAGCTTTCATGATACCGTTTAAAATCCGGATCATTCCAGAAATAGATTGGCATGGAAGGCATCGGTTGGGTGATGACCATTTCGCCCACCTCGTCAACTAATGGCTTGCCCTCCTCGCTATAGGCCTCCAGACTGCATCCCAATGCCCTGCATTGGATTTCACCCGAGTACACTGGCCCCGTTGGATTCCCGCCTACAAAGGCGCTGCAAACGTCCGTGCCGCCACTCATGGAGGCCAGCCAAAGATCTTCCTTTACTTTGTTGTACACCCAGTCAAATCCTTCCGGGGGCAAGGTGCTTCCGGTTGAGCCGATGGACCGGAGTGACGATAGCTGGAGATCCTTTCCCGGATGTGTTCCGGCTTTCATATTGGATAAAATAAATCCGGCACTGGTGCCGAAGTGGTGAATACCGGCTTCCTCGGCAACGCTCCAGAGCACGCGAAGATCCGGATATGCTGGACTGCCATCGTACAGCACCATCGTGGCTCCGCAAAGCAAACTGCTCTGCATAAAATTCCACATCATCCATCCTGTCGTGGTATACCAGAAGAATCGTTCCCCCGGTTTTACGTTATTATGAAAGGTGAGGTACTTGAGGTGCTCTAATAAGATCCCTCCGTGTGAATGGGTGATTGCTTTGGGTAGTCCCGTGGTACCCGAGGCGTACAGCACCCACATCGGATGTTGAAACGGTACCCGCTTGAACGTCAACACCGCTTCTTTTTCCCCGGTCGCCTTCGACCAGGGAACGAAGGGGCCTGATGGAAAAGCCTCGGTGTTCCCCGGCCCCTGAACCAGGATCAGCTGTTTTAACCCGGGTAAAGATTTAACGATATCGTGAATCACTTCCGTCTTGTCGAACGATTTCCCGCCGTAGGAATAGTGAACGGAGGCAATCAGGATCTTAGGACGGGTTTGAGCAAACCGATCAATTACGGATTGTGCTCCAAAATCAGGTGAACAACTTGACCAAATCGCGCCAATGGAATTCGTTGCCAGGAAGGCGATGGTGGCTTCCGGAATGCAAGGCAGATAAGCCGCGACGCAATCTCCTTCCTGAATCCCGGATTGTAAAAGAAACTGCTGAAGGGCGGCTACCTTTCCCGTTAATTCGTTCCAGCTTATTTTCCGGAGGGGTTCCGTTTCGGACTTGAAAATAATCGCCGGCACCGATTCATCGTATTTTTGAAATACATGCTCCGCGTAATTCAGACGCGTACCTTCAAACCATTGGAAATGAGGCATGGTCGTGCCGGTGAGAACGCGCTGATAATGCCCTTCAAAGGTGATGTTAAAATATTCCCAAAGGGATTCCCAAAAGGCTTCCGCGCTTTGAGTCGACCACAACCAAAGATCCTGGTAGCCTTGGAAGTCCAATCTCTTTTCCTTTTTCAGCCATCGCACATAATGGCGGAGGTTTGAATCCTCTTCCATTTCCTTTGAAGGAGACCATAACAGGCGGGGAGGGGTATTCATTTTGTATCCTGAAGAACCTGCAAACTGGCTAGTTGGTCCTCCTGCAGTTGCCGTTTCAACGAATCGAGGTCATTGAACTTGATATCTCCGCGCAGGAACTTGATAAAACTTACTTTTAGATTCTGTCCGTAGATATCCTGTGCAAAATCGAAGATGTTGACTTCAATGGATTGAGCTGATCCATTCACGGTGGGACGGTTGCCGATATAGAGCATTCCCCCGTAAGTCTTCCCTTCATGTTCAATGCGCGCGGCATAAATTCCTTCCGCAGGAATGAGTTTATAATGGGAGTCTACATCAATGTTGGCGGTGGGGAAGCCAAGCGTGCGGCCCAATTGATCGCCCTTGATCACCCGGCCGGAAAGGGAATAGGGCCGGTCCAGAAAATGAGCAG
>DATHFS010000659.1:0-5743 GCA_035317975.1 Cyclobacteriaceae bacterium
CCACTACAATTTATGTTACAGTGACATTTTCTCCCGCAGATCTCGCAGATTTACGCGGAATCGCGGCATGGTTTCCCGCAGATCGCGCAGATTTACGCAGAATAGCCGCATGGTTTCCCGCAGATCACGCAGATTTACGCAGAATAGCCGCATGGTGTCCCGCAGATCGCGCAGAGTTGCGCAGAGTCGCGGCATGGTTTCCTGCAGATCGCGCAGATTTGCGCTGAGTCGCGGCATTGTGTCCCGCAGATCACGCAGATTTACGCAGAGTTGCGGTGCAGTTTTCTACATGAAATCGCCCCGATTCTTAGGATAAAATAATAAACTTACTTGCGTAAAATATTGAGGTTCCGGCTGTTGCGCGCGTCAGCTCTGCGTAAATCTGCGTGATCTGCGGGAAATTCTTTTCGGAATCTGCGGGAAATTCTCGGGAAATTCTTTCGGGATCTGCGGGAAACAATCCGGTTCTAGGAAGCCATCCGCAATTTCAACTTCTTACTCAACTCCTCTACGGAGTTCTTGAAATTCGCATCGGTCTTCATCATGTCTTCGACTGACTCTAAGGCGTGAATGACGGTACTGTGGTCGCGGCCTCCAAAATTTTCCCCGATCAGCGCCAGGGTCAGTTGGGTATAGCGTTTGCAGAAGTACATCGCCAACTGCCGCGGAATAACGATCTCCCGCTTTTTTACTTTTGCTTTTAGCAGTTCAATGTCGACTTTGAAGTAATCGGCTACCGTTTTCTGGATAAAGTCCACGCTGACGTCGGACTGGATTTCTTTAACAATATTTTTTAATACTTCTTTGGCCAGCTCGAGGTCGATTTCCTTCTTTAACAAGGTAGCGTGGAAGATCAATGAATTCAGAACGCCCTCCATGTCGCGCAGGTTTGTATCCACGCTGTAGGCAAGGTACTCGGCCACTTCCGTGGGAATTTCAATCCCGTCGGATTCCATCTTATTGCCAATGATCGCCAACTTCGTTTCAAAGTCCGGCTCTTGCAGGTCGGCGGTCAGCCCCCACTTGAACCGGGAAAGCAAGCGTTCCTGAAATCCCTTTAAATCACGCGGTGCACAATCGCTGGTCATGATGATCTGCTTACCCGACTGGTGCAATTGGTTGAAAATGTGGAAAAACATTTCCTGGGTTTTTTCCCGGCTGGCCAGGAACTGAACGTCGTCCAGGATCAGGAGATCTACTTGTAAATAATAATTCTGAAATTCCTGTATTTTATGATTTTGAAGGGCATTCAGAAACTGGCTGGTGAAATCGTTTTGATCTACGTACAATACAATTTTGGACGGCAGGTTTTTCTTTATCTCATTTCCAATCGCCTGGACCAGGTGAGTTTTCCCTACCCCCACGCCTCCGTAAAGCATTAACGGATTAAATGAGGTGACGCCCGGTTTCTTGGCCACGGCCACTCCGGCAGAACGTGCGAGCCGGTTACAATCCCCCTCAACAAAATTATCGAAGGTATACATGGCGTTCAGCCTGGAATTAACCGTAAGAGGGTTCAGGGCCTTAAAACTGAAGGGAGAGTAATCCTCCAGGTTGCCGTGTGGGCTCACCTGCTGAACATTATTGCGCTTCAGACCATTCCCGTTGGGGTAATTCACCATCAAAGGAGGATTGCGCTGGTTCCCGCTATCGACAATCACGGAGTATTCCAATCTGCCGGAACCGCCCAGCACTTCGTGGATGGCCTTTTTTAACACGGGTACATAATGTTCTTCCAGCCACTCATAGAAAAATTGCGAAGGTACCTGAATGGTCAACACCTCACCCTCATTGCGCAACGGAAGGATAGGCTTAAACCAAGTATTGAAGTTTTGCTCATCAACATGCTGTCGAATGATCTCAAGGCAATCATTCCAGGCGGTGGTAGAATTAACTTCCATTGAGTGGGGAATAAGGTTACCTAATTTTTGAAGGGAGACAAAGGTGTAAAAAAATTGCGAACAAAAAACAAAAGTGATCCTTGATTTTTCTAAAAGTTTTTTTCAGAATTTTTTATTGAAAAATCCAACAAGAAGGTAAGCACAAAGTGAGAAATTTCATACGCGCTCACGGGTTTTTTTTCTAAAAAGGTTTTTTTGATGCGTCCTTGCATTAATGCAAAGTAAAATTCAATTTGAAACTCAGATCACACCGTTTCAATGCCTCCTTCTATCCCTGCCAAGAAAAAAAGCGGCCCATTTGGTCATTCTTCAAAAAAAGAATGGGGGGAGGCCGCAAAACAAGAGTTGGGCGTCGACCATCCCATTGAAGAATTGATCCAAAAAATTGACGGAATCGAACTCTTCCCTTATTATGATCAAGGTGATCTTCCTTCCTCCATTGATTTTCAATTGCCTTCGTCCCAAAATGAGGTTGCAGAACCGAGGCATTGGGTCAATATGCCAAGGATCGTTGTAAATGACCCTTCGATAGCTAACCTTGAGGCGCTGAAGGTACTTAACAGCGGGGCGGATGGAATCCTTTTCGAGCTGCAAGGGTCTCCCGATGCAGACGTATTGTTAAGAAAAATTGAACTGCCTTATTGCCAGACCGCGTTTTTGGCCGATATCGGACATGAAAAATTCTTTCATGACTTTTGCAGCCTGGTGAATAAAGAAAAGATCAACCCCTCTTCCTTACAGGGTGCTATTTTCTGGAAAGAACCTCCATCTATACCAGTTGAGCTAATGAAATGGTTTAACAGCCGGACGCAATTTCACGCGATGGGTATTGTTGTTGAAGACCAAGCCTCACCGTCAGCCGGGATCGCTAGCTTACTTGCCAAGGCGGTTAAGCAAATTGATAATTCTGTCAAGAATGGAATTGCAATAAAGGATGCTTTATGTGCGGTTGCCTTTAGCGTTTCCATCGGCACGGACTTTTTTCTGGAAATGGCCAGACTCAAAACAGTGAGAATACTTTGGCAACACGTGGCCAACGCCTACGATCCACATTCATCCTCATCCCTTTTTATTCACGCCACCTCAAAGGCCGACGCAACTTCACCTTACGAGCCCCATGGAAACATGTTGAAGGGAACCGTTTGCAGCCTAAGTGCAATCCTCGGAGGCTGCGATGCGCTTACTGTCGAAGCGGAAGACCCTCTTCATCCTATGATGTCCCGCGTTGCACTCAACGTATCCTCCATTCTGCGTGAAGAAGCTTACCTTGGAAAGGTATCCGATCCAACAGCCGGTTCGTATTTTCTTGAAAACCTGGTCGACCGGCTGGCAGAGGAATCCTGGAAAAAATTTCAAGCCCTTGTAAAATCATGACACCCGATTTTTCCAGGATTCCTTTCAATGTCCCAAAGGGGTTAAGGGGGCCATCGGAACAATCACCATTAAACACGTGGCTATCTCCGGAAAAAATTGAAGTCAAGCCCTCCTATTTTAAGTCTGACGTGGAAGGGTCCGAATTCCTTCGTTACACAGCTGGCCTTCCGCCTTATTTAAGAGGACCCTATGCAACGATGTATACGATCAGGCCGTGGACGATCCGGCAATACGCAGGCTTTTCCACCGCTAAAGATTCCAATGCTTTTTATCGCAACAACCTGGCGGCAGGACAAAAAGGGTTGTCGGTAGCGTTTGACCTGGCCACGCACCGGGGATACGATTCCGATCATCCGAGGGTAGCAGGAGACGTTGGCAAAGCAGGTGTTGCTATCGACTCTGTGCTCGATATGAAAATACTTTTCGATCACATTCCCCTCGACAAAATGTCGGTGTCGATGACGATGAATGGCGCCGTTATCCCCATCATGGCATTTTACATCGTTGCGGCGGAGGAGCAAGGCGTAAAACCGCAGTTCCTGAGCGGCACGATCCAAAATGATATTCTTAAGGAATTTATGGTCCGCAATACGTACATCTATCCGCCGGCGCCTTCCATGCGCATCGTGTCCGATATTTTTCAGTATTGCTCCCGTCATATGCCGAAGTTCAACAGCATCAGCATTAGCGGCTATCACATGCACGAAGCCGGTGCACCGGCGCACCTGGAACTGGCCTACACCCTGGCGGACGGGTTGGAATATATCCGTGCCGGATTGAAGGCTGGAATTGCTATTGACGACTTTGCTCCGCGGATATCCTTCTTTTGGGGTATCGGTATGAATTTTTTTATGGAGGTCGCCAAGATGAGAGCGGCCCGCCTGCTCTGGGCAAAGATCGTTCAGCCCTTTCAGCCAAAAAATCCAAAGTCGATGGCCCTGCGGACGCACTGTCAAACTTCCGGATGGAGTCTTACGGAGCAAGATCCCTTTAATAACGTAACGCGGACCTGCATCGAGGGGCTCGCCGCCGTCCTGGGGGGAACCCAATCCCTTCATACGAATTCACTCGACGAAGCGATCGCGCTGCCGACAGATTTCTCGGCCCGCATTGCGCGCAACACGCAACTTTATTTGCAAAAGGAAACCGGTATCACCCGCGTAGTCGATCCCCTGGGAGGATCGTTTTACCTCGAATCGCTGACCGGGCAATTGGCAGCCAGGGTTGTTACACTGATGGCTGAGGTGGAAGGCCTGGGCGGCATGACAAAGGCCATTGAAAGCGGTATACCTAAAATGAGAATAGAAGAAGCTGCCGCTGCAAAGCAAGCCCGTATCGATTTGGGGAAGGAAGTGATCGTTGGTGTGAATAAATACCGTACCGAAGACAAAGCGGATTTTGATATCCGGGAAGTTGATAACACCGCCGTTCGGCAGGAACAAATCGAACGACTGAACCAGCTCAAGCATAGCCGGAATCCGCAGGACGTGGAGATGGCATTACGCGCTATTACCGAAAGCGCTGTCAGCGGAAAAGGGAATCTGCTGGAGCTGGCGATCGTGGCGGCCCGGCACCGCGCAACACTGGGCGAAATTTCGATGGCCATGGAAAAGGCATTCGGACGCTACAAGGCTACCATACAATCTATTTCGGGTGTATATTCAAGCGAGATGAAGGACCGTAAAGAATGGGTGGACGTTCAGAAGCTTTCCGACCGTTATGCGAAACAGGATGGGCGCCGGCCGCGAATACTAGTGGCGAAAATGGGGCAGGATGGCCACGACCGGGGAGCAAAAGTGATCGCTACGGGATTTGCCGACCTGGGATTTGATGTGGACATCGGACCTCTCTTTCAAACTCCGGAAGAAGTTGCGCGTCAAGCTGCAGAAAACGATGTGCACGTCATTGGCGCTTCCAGCCTGGCCGGAGGGCATAAGACATTGATACCGGAACTCATCGAAGCATTAAAAAAAATAGGGAGACCCGATATCATGGTTGTTGCCGGCGGTGTCATTCCCCGGCAGGATTACGATTTTCTGCATCGCGCCGGGGTGGCTGGAATTTTTGGCCCGGGTACACCGGTAACGGAGTCAGCGAAAACCATCCTGAAGAAACTCCTCGGGGAGTAGAGTTGTTTCCCGCAGATCGCGAAAATTATTTCCCGCAGACCTGTCTGCCGTAGCCTTGGCGAAGGCAGATCGCGCAGATTTACGTAGAGCTGACGCGCGCTGCCGGGAATGAAATCCCTTTACCAACTTCATTTACATTTTCTCCTGAAACGCCATCCGACTTAAAGCGTTGCCGAAAGGCGTCCGCCGCTGAAAAGCAGCCGTGATTCTGGGTTAATCTGCCCGATCTGCGGGAGATTCTGCTGCGATTCTGCGTAAATCTGCGCGATCTGCGGGAGACACTGCCGCGCTTCCGCGTAAATCTGCACGATCTGCGGGAGACACTGCCGCGCTTCCGCG
>DATHFS010000660.1:0-2587 GCA_035317975.1 Cyclobacteriaceae bacterium
TCTTGAATGCTAAGGCTGAATCCACCGATTACTGATCACCGATCACCGATTACCTTTCTACAGGTTAAGACCTAAATTCTTTAAACCTCCTAATGGTGGCCAAAACAAATCCCACCATGAGTACACCGGTTCCAAGCCAGAGTATATTGATGTAGGGCTTTTCAAGGGCCTTGATGATCACCCAATCTTTTTGCCGGGTATTGATGGCGAAGGAAAACTCGTTCGATTCGGGATGGATATTGAGCAAGGTCACCTTTATGCCCAGGTCATTTACCTCGGAGGGGATTCGTCCAACCTGGGTGCGGTCTTTGATCAGGAAGATGGGTTCGGCGTAGAAACTTTCATATTCGCCTTCAACCTTGATTCGCGCCTTTACTGCCACATCCTCGCCAGCGAGTTCCACGCCCGGCACGGCGTCAATCCGTTTCACTTCCTCTAAAACAGCCACGTAATCGTTGATGAAGAATTGCTGACCGAGGGCGATCCGCACCTCTTCCGTTTTGCTCCAATCGACTTCGGCCGACGCGTCCATCGGGGCAGAGACATGAGTGTACAAATCACTTTTAAGATTACGGCTGATATCCGGCGAAGCGATAAAGCCACCCATCGCTGGATTGATCTGGACCCGTGGATAAAGAATGGCCGCTACCGTTTTATTCTTACGCAATTCGATTTCATAAAACGTATTTTCAGGATTGATCTCAAACGTATCCAGGGCATTGTATAATTTTTTACCCCGGTAAAGAATTTCTTTTTTGGCTACCACGCGGTACGGGTCGGCAGTCAATTCGATATCGTTCTTCTTTATGTAACCGGATTGATGCCGGGCCTCGACGCGCTCTCCCCGGTACTCTATCGTATAGTCAGCCATCGTTCGCGGTTCGTTCAGAAAAAGCAGAAGATTGTCGCGGTTGAATTCGGTGCCGGCCTCTTTGATATACACGAGTCCGGTGTTATTCAAGGAGACAATTTTAGAATAACCGGCAGAAAACAGAATGCCGATCAGGACCATGCCAATACCAATGTGGGCGAGGGCGCCACCGGAAAGCCTGGGGTTTGCTTTCAGTATGACGACCAGGACTTTAACGTTGGAAACGATGATGTAAATTCCGGCAAAGGAAAGCGCAAGGTAAATGGGTTTTAAACCGGTTTGGCTTAACAAAATTGCCCACAGGACCAGGGTGATCAGTACCGGGGTGATGAATTCCTTCCGCACATTTTCCCTATTCATTTTTTTCCACCAGAAAAACTGGCCGGTCCCTGAGGTCAGTGCAACCGCTACTCCAAACCACATTTGGAATCGTGAGTAGAATTCAATCTGATTGGCAGGGGGCGCCAGGTTTGATGTTGCGCCGAACAATTCTATAAAACGATTGTAAACCGGGATAGAAGTAGGGATCAATACTTGAAAGCCCATTAAACAAAGGGTTGTAGCACCCAGGAAGACCCAGAACTCGCGGGAATAGATGGAGACTTCCCTTTCAGAAGAAGGGATGGCTTTCCAACGGGCAACGACCAGGGCCGCGGCGGCCAGAGTAAAGAAAAACAGGTAAATTAACAATTGACCGTTAAGTCCAAGGTCCGTAAAGGCGTGTACCGAGGCATCGCCTAAAACGCCGCTGCGGGTGAGAAAAGTGGAGTAGAGGATGAGGATAAACACCGTAATGGCCAGGATAATGGAGCTTTTCAGGGCCGCCCCGCTGTTTTTATAAGACATCATTGTATGGATAGCGGCAATGAGCACCAGCCATGGAACATAAACTGCGTTTTCCACGGGGTCCCAGTTCCAGTAGCCGCCGAAACTGAGGGTCTCATAGGCCCAATAGCCGCCCATAAGAATACCGCACCCCAGGATCGCTCCGCCCATCAATGCCCAGGGCAAGGCAGGCCTGATCCATTCTGAGTACTTCCTTTGCCAGAGTCCTGCTATGCAGAACGCAAAGGGCACCAGCGTCAATGCGAAGCCCAGGAACAGCGTAGGGGGGTGAATCACCATCCAATAGTTTTGGAGCAGGGCATTGAGTCCATTGCCGTCTTTCGGGATGAAATCAGGTTGGAGTTTAAAGATAGGGTCGGCCAGGGCGTCGCGAAGGAGGATAAAGGGGGAGCTGCCCACTTTGATGTGGAGCCAGGGGATGAGAATGCCCAAGATCATGGAGGCGAGGAAGGCTTGCACAAAAGCAAACACGACCATGACGGGAGCTTCCCAGGCCCGCTGCGTGTGTATCAATATCAGCCCCAAAACCGCTTGCCAGAACATCCAGAGTAAAAAGCTGCCCTCCTGACCCTCCCAAAAACAGGAAATCATGTATTGGCCCGGCAGGTGAAGGGAAGAGTGGGCATAAGCGTAATGATATTCAAAGTAGTGCTGTTGTATAATCGCGAACAGCGTGCAAACAATTCCTATGACAGCAATACCGTGGACATAGAAACCAATGCGGGCATTCCGGAGCCAGTTATCTTTTTTAGCGAGGTCAATCAATGAATTGGCCTTCAGGTAAGCGAATGCGCTCACCAGCGAAGTAACGAAAGAGGTTATAACAAAAAGGTGACCGAGGTCACCGATGAAATAATGCATCACAGATTA
>DATHFS010000661.1:0-3882 GCA_035317975.1 Cyclobacteriaceae bacterium
CCAGGGCAGACACGTCCGGAACGGACTCTTTTATTATAGCGCGGTCTTGATTCTGCACGGACACCGGTACGAAACGTTTCCCAAAACGCCCAATCAACAAGGCAACACTCAACAACACCAGCATGCCGCTACTAACCAGACTGATGAATGGATAGTCGAAGGTTGTCGTTTTGAATTCTTCAGGTTTTGCATTGGCTTCCTGAGGATCAACTTTAACTGATTTGAATTCTTCACGTTCCGGATTGGCTTGCTGAGGATCGACTTTAGCTGATTTGAGTTTTTCAAATATTGGATTGGCTTCCCGGGGATCAACTTTAACTGATTTGACTTCAGTCCGCTGGTCGATGTCAGTTTTCTTCTGTCCTACGTTCTCATATAAATCGGGAAAGGCAATTTCGATGGTGTAGCAGCCTGGGGGCTGACTTCTGCCTCTGCAGGCCAGGATGTCTGGTGCGGTATGATTTATCTGAAAACCATAGACGATGCTGGCGTTCGTGCATTCATGTACGGTAACGGTGTAACCGGAAGGGAACTGTGTTTTTGGGAACGAGCTCTGCGTCAGTATCATGAGCGAGTCGTGGTTAAAAACGAATTCATTTTCGAACGTGAGCAGAAACGTGCCTTCTTTACTCTCGGTAACCGGCAATACACGTGAGGTTGAGTCACCCGCCTGCAAGAGCAACCGATGACCTATCTGACGGATAATGAGGTTCACTTGCTTCGCCCGTAGGTCGCGGTCGGAACGTTTTGTGAAAGACGAGGCGATAAAAAAAACGGCAAGCATCACGATGGCAATGCCGGACCGTACCACCAACCGGTTAGTGAAAAAGCTCTTAAAAGCAGAATTTACACCCATTTACATTTCTTTTTACAATTCATTTACAATGAAAGGCGACGTGGTTGCGTACGTTTGGATATGTGAAGTTAAAACATTTTTGCTTATGAAACTTTACCAAAACAAACACATACGATTATGAAACTACTTCGTCATTCCCGCATCCTTTCAAGGCCCCTTGTATTTCTGGTGGTATTCCTGTTCATGAGCTTCACAACAGACAAAGTCAATGTTGTTGCTCCTGCAAATGGTCAAACGATCATGATCGCGCTGTTGCTTGATACGAGCAATAGCATGGATGGCCTGATCGATCAGGCAAAATCGCAGTTGTGGAAAATTGTAAATGAAGTAGCCGCTGCCAAAAGCGGAGATGGCAAGCAGCCCAATATTAAGATTGCGCTGTACGAATATGGCAATGACGGGCTTTCGTCTGATGAAGGCTATATCCGCCAGGTGAGTCCGCTAACCGAAGACCTTGATGTTATTTCGGAGAAGTTATTTTCATTAACCACCAATGGCGGCAATGAATTTTGCGGACAGGTGATTAAAACTGCCTTGAATCAATTGGCGTGGTCTGCCTTCCATGCTGATTTGAAAATGATTTTCATTGCAGGCAACGAACCCTTTACGCTGGGAAGTGTATCCTACGAGCTAGCCTGTGGTGCGGCAAAGGAAAAGGGAGTTGTGGTGAATACGATTTACTGCGGTGATTTTAATGACGGCATCGCTTTGAGCTGGAAGCGTGGTGCGGACTTAACAGGCGGAACATTTATGAGCATTGAACAAAACAGCAAGACGGTCTATGTACCAACACCATACGATGATCAGATTGCTGCGTTGAACGATAAACTTAACGCGACCTATGTTTACTACGGAGCGTCAGGTGAGTATAGGAAGGAACAACAAATTTTACAAGACAAAAATGCAGCGAGTTATGGATTGGCCAATATAGCGGAGCGCAGCTTTTGCAAGAGTTCACATGCCTATAAGAACTCCAGTTGGGATCTGGTGGATGCCGCAAAAGACAATGAAAAAGTAATTACGGAAATCAAGTCAGACAACCTTCCCACAGAAATGCGTACCATGAGCATAGAGCAGCGCAAAGCATACATCAAGCAAAAATCGGAAGAGCGTACAAAGATTCAGGTCGGGATACAATCCCTGAATAAGAACCGACAGGAATATATCTTTAAAAATACTCCCCAAAGCAGCAACGATAAAATGTTAGATGTATCCATGATGAAAGCGATTAGGGAGCAAGGCAGTGCAAAGAATTTGAAGTGGAAAAAAGGTTGTTAGTTTAATTAATGGTAAGACCATAGATGAATGGTTGTTGGAAGAGGGGCATTGCTTTCGCCCCCAGATTTTAAATACCATTCAGTGTGGCCACGTTCCAGGACTTCGTCAATTCTGTTAATGCCATGTAAGAGAAATTGCCAAAGAAGTCATAGGATGGAGGATAGCAAGTTGACTTTTTTATTTGCCCGCCTTAAAAAAATATCCCGGTCAATGGGATAAAATCTCCCGGTGCCCGCATTGGTATAGTAAAGCTTAGTAAAGCCCGATAACCAATGAAAAACCAACATTGCCGAGGCTTTGCTGCCGATTATTTCTTTGTCCGATGGGAGATTGAAAATGATCCTCAATCCGGTCTGTTGTGGGAAAATTCTCTCCCTAATCACAGTCGATTGGACGGTTAGCAGCAGCAAATAAGGAAGTCTCGTCTTTTCTGGTGATCAAAACTTAATAAACAGCATGAAAAAACCCTCGCGGATCGTGGCGCTTTCATTCGCTATGATAAAAGTCACATTTCTTCAGATTGCATTGTCAGTCGGGTTTGCAATGCTTGGCATGGCGGCCACAGTTGGGTCGTATGACCAGGGCATCCTCGACCAGGAGTTTACCATCCACGCCGAAAATAAAAAATTAGAAGATATCCTGGGTCAGATTGAAGTGACCGCGAAGGTAAAGTTTGCATTTAACCCAAAATCGATTCCGCTCGACCGTGAATTTTCGCGCAACTACCAGAACTCAAAGCTGAAAACTATTTTGGACAACCTGCTGAAACCGCTCGGCATTCAGTATGAAGTATTTGGTGTCTTCGTGATTCTGAGCAGGGCGTCGGATAAATCGTCAGGAACATCGTCGGTCAACTCGATTCCGGCGTCCATCGTGGTGTCGGGCGTTGTCCGTGATGAGCATGACATGGAGTTGCCCGGGGCAAATGTGGTGGAGAAGGGTACGATCAACGGCGTCTTGAGCGATGCAGCGGGTAAATTTACATTAACTGTACAGAGCGAACACAGTATTTTATCAGTGTCCTTTATCGGCTATCTGCCGTCCGAAACGGTGGTGGGCGGCAATACCGATATTACGATCAAACTTGAACCGGATCAAAAACAGTTAGACGAAGTAGTGGTGGTCGGCTACGGGGAAGTGAAGAAGAGCGATCTCACCGGGTCAGTGTCGTCGGTAAAAAGCGCCGATCTCAATGCCTATCCTTCTAATAATGCGGTTCTTTCGCTCTCCGGCCGCGCGGCCGGAGTTCAGGTGATCCAGAACAACGGATCTCCCGGTGGAGCTGTGAGCGTGCGCATCCGCGGAACAAACTCCGTGCAAGGCAGCAACGAGCCGCTTTATGTGGTGGATGGATTTCCCGTCAATGGAAATCCGACATTTTTGAACAACTCCGATATCGAATCGCTTGAAATATTGAAAGATGCATCCGCCACTGCCATCTATGGCAACCGGGGGGCGAATGGCGTTGTACTCATCACAACAAAAAAAGGCAAGTCAGGCAAAACAACAGTGGATTATGAAGGAAGCTATAGCATTCAATCGGTGCGCAAGAAACTAGATATGATGGATGCACCGCAATTCGCTCAGTTCTATAATGAAGTTGCGGCCAATGATGGACAACCTGCGCGCTACACGCAAGCCCAGATCGACGCAATGGGGAAGGGGACCGACTGGCAGAATCTGGTGCTAAGAAATGCTCCCCTGCTCAATCAGTCTCTGACGGTCGCCGGTGGAAATGATAAGACTCA
>DATHFS010000662.1:0-5728 GCA_035317975.1 Cyclobacteriaceae bacterium
ACTCCACGGATCCCGTTTTGCTTTTCCTTCACGGTGGTCCGGGGAATTCAGCGATGGGGTATGCGAACCGGTTTACCGGCGAACTGCAAAAACACTTTGTGGTGGTACAGTGGGACCAGCGTGAAAGTGGCACGACGGCGCAATTAAATCGAACCAATCAACCGTTATCCGTAGAGTTGATGGAACGCGATGCGATTGAGATGATCCAGTACTTATGTTCCCGTTTTTCTAAAACCAAAATCTACCTCATGGGCCACTCCTGGGGTGGGTTTTTGGGGCTGACCGTAGCCGCTCATCATCCTGAACTTCTGGAAGCTTACCTTGCCGTAAGCCCCATGATTTACCAAGTGGAAAGTGAACGCCTTTCACTGCAATGGCTCAAGACAAAGGAAAAAAATAACCCCCGGGCCGTCGCGGAATTGTCTACAATCATCCTCCCCTTCCGGAATTCCGATCAGTTGTATTACCACCGGAGCTGGCTTGCACGGGCAATGGGAACGAAGCCTCCCACCAAAGCCTATGTGGGAAGTTGGGCTAAAAAATGGTTATCGGTCTTTAACGAAGCGTCTCAAATCAATTTTATTGCAACGGTCCGGGAAATAAAATGTCCGATATACTTTTTCATCGGCGGAAAGGATTACCAAACTCATTTTAAACTTGCCCAAGATTACTTTCGTGTATTGAAGGCCGATAAAAAACAGTTATTTTGGTTCGCCGATTCGGGTCATAACCTTATCCTTACCGAGCCCGGGAAATTTCAGGAGATCATAATTCGTGAAATCGGACCGAAAAAGGATAAACCGGCACCGGTCAAGGCCCACCTCATGTCAACCCCATGAAAAAAATAGGAATCTAGTCAGCGAAATCCACGAGATCTGCGGGAAAAAATGGAAAAATTTACATTGGGAGTAGAAGAAGAGTACATGGTGGTCGACCCTAAAACAAGGGAGCTGAAGTCGCATAACCAAAAAATTGTAGAGGTCGCATCCGGGATCCTGAAAGATCATGTCAAGGCGGAGATGCACCAGGCTGTGGTGGAGGTGGAGTCCGAGATCTGTGCCACCGTGGAGGAAGCGCATCGTAACATTGCCAACTTGCGCAAGGTGGTGAGCGAGGTAGCAGGGGGCCTTGGCCTGAAGATCGGTGCAGCGGGTACGCACCCTTTTTCACATTGGAGCCAACAACTCATTACACCCAATCCCCGTTACGATGAAATTGTAAACGAAATGCAGGAGGCCGCGCGCTCCAATCTGATTTTTGGATTACACGTTCATGTCGGCATTTCCGACAAGAACATGGCCATCCACATCATGAACACCGTGCGCTATTTTCTGCCTCACGTTTTTGCACTGTCTGCTAATTCTCCTTTCTGGGAAGGACGCAATACCGGCTTTAAATCGTTCCGGACAAAAGTGTTTGATAAATTTCCCCGCACGGGAGTGCCCGATTATTTCAATGATTGGGATGATTTCAAAAACTATGTCAACCTGCTGATCAGAACGAAGTGCATCGATACTGCCAAAAAAATCTGGTGGGATGTCCGCGTGCACCCTTTTTATGATACGATCGAATTCCGGATCTGCGATGTACCCCTGTTGATCGAAGAAACGATTGCCATCACGGCTATCTTCCAGGCTTTGGTCGCGAAGCTCTATCGCCTGCGTCTGAAGAATATGAGCTTCATCCTGTACAATCGCGCCTTGATCAATGAAAACAAATGGAGGGCCTCCCGGTATGGTTTGGATGGTAAACTCGTTGATTTCGGTAAGCAAGAGGAAGTCAATACCCGTGAATTGATCGTGGAGTTGCTTGACTTCATTGATGATGTGGTGGATGACCTGGGCAGCCGGCATGCGATGGACTATGTGAGGAACATTCTGGCAAATGGAACCGGCGCCGACCGTCAGTTGGCGGTCTTTAAGCAAACCGGAAACCTGGAAAGCGTGGTTGATTACATCACGGAACAAACCCTGGTCGGCACTTAGTTTATTCATTCTCTTGGAGATCGACTCGCAATCCATCAAATTGCACGATAAACCACCACCCCGCCCTATGCGTATTGCTATTCTCGACCTCTACGAAGGCGAAGTAAACGAAGGAATGCGCTGCATTCTTCAGCTTGTAGCACAATTCAAAGCCGAGGCGCCCATACCGGTAGAACACCAGGTGTTTGACGTGCGATTGAAAAACGAAATCGCAGACCTGAGTTTTGACGCCTACATCTCCTCCGGCGGGCCAGGCAGCCCTATCGTAAGCCAGGGCTCCGAATGGGAGCAGAACTATTTCGGACTGATGAAAGGAATTCTCGAGCACAACCGAAACAATCCATTTCAACGCAAGCATGTTTTCCTCATTTGCCATTCCTTCCAGATCTTTTGCCGGTATTATGGTTACGCGAAGGTATCCAAGCGCAAAAGCACGTCCTTCGGCGCTCTTCCTGTTCATAAGACAAAAGTGGGCCTAAAAGAGCCCTTGTTTGCGGGCCTGGAAGACCCTTTCTATGCGGTTGACTCCCGCGATTACCAGATCATTCAACCCGACGAAGGAAAGATCTGGTCCGGTGGTGGAAATATTCTTTGTATTGAAAAAGACAGGCCTTTCATCGCACTGGAAAGAGCCGTTATGGCGATTCGTTTTAATGAAGCCATCATCGGCATGCAGTTTCATCCGGAAGCCGATTCCGACAGCCTGTATATGTACTTGTTGCGCGACGACAAGAAAAAAATGATCATCGACAAACACGGTGAAAGAAAATACCAGCAGATGCTGGGGATGATCAATGAGCCGGACAAGATCAAATTGACTTACAAAACAATCATCCCGAATTTCCTGCGCATGGCGTTGACTCAGTGAAGTTTTCCCGCAGACGTGTCCGACGAAGCCTTGGCGAAGTCGGATCTCGCAGATTTACATAGAACCAGTGCGGAAGGTTCTCCCTTTAGGGCCTGCCCACCGAACTGTGTCTGACGAAGCTGCCTCAGCGTAGTCAGAGCGCCTCGCGCCGGTGGGGAGTTAGCGGGTGCGCGGGGGCGAACACCCTAAATTGAAGGAGCCAACACGGCTGAAACCACCCGGTCTTTACCTGCAAAATCTTTCATAACCAAAACCGAAGAAAAGCCTTCCTTTAAAAAAACCTCCGATACCTCCATTCCAAATCTCTCGTTAATTTCAACGATCACTTTCCCTCCGGGCCGCAGGATCTTCTTCCCTACCCGGGCAATCGCCGAATAGAAAATGAACGGATCGTCGTCCGGAACAAACAACGCCTCCGGTGGTTCATAGTCTGTGACATTCTTTTTCATACTCGTTTTTTCAGCCACGGTCACATA
This sequence comes from Cyclobacteriaceae bacterium, assembly GCA_035317975.1. Lineage (GTDB taxonomy): Bacteria > Bacteroidota > Bacteroidia > Cytophagales > Cyclobacteriaceae > ELB16-189. The sequence goes on from DATHFS010000662.1 coordinate 3,330, forward strand.
GGGAGGATTGCTTACTACGATGTCAATGCCCTTCAGTTGAAATTCATCTGAAAGAATGTTGTGTCGGATGAATTCCACAGCGGCACGATTGCGTTTTGCATTTTCAACGGCGGTCATCAAGGCTCCCGCGCTGACGTCGGTAGCGTAGATTTTTGCTTTCGGTAATTCTTTCGCCAATGTGATCGCGATGCAACCGCTGCCGGTCCCCACATCCAGGACGGCCAGTCCTTTTTTTTCATGCGAATGGTCCTTCCGTATTTCGTCGATGATCAGCTCCGTTTCAGGCCGGGGGATGAGTACCGATGGATCTACTTTAAATTTTCTCCCATAGAAGACGGCTTCCCCTACGATGTATTGAATAGGTTCCTGCCGGTTGATCCGCGAAATGATCTCCCCCCAATCAGGTGCGTCCGCGTTTTCCAGCTCCTTTTTTGTCAGGACATCGGTTCGGGTCAATCCCAATTGACTTTCGAGCAGGAAATAAACTATGCTTTCAATCTCCTCTTTGCTTTCGGCTAACTGGATTTTATTTACCAGTTCACGGAAGAGTTCTTTGGATTTGGCCATCGCGAACTTGATCTTTGCAATGATAGGAATTCTTCATGATACCGGACGAACTTTTTATGCATCGCGCTTTCGAATTGGCCGGGTTGGGCGCAGGCAGCGTGAGTCCCAATCCCCGGGTGGGCTGCGTAATTGTTCATGATGAACGTATTATTGGAGAAGGCTGGCATCAGCGGTGGGGTGAAGCACATGCCGAAGTTAATGCCATCGCTTCGGTTGCCGATAAAAGTCTTTTGAAAGATTCCACCGTGTATGTCAATCTCGAACCTTGTTCTCATTTTGGCAAGACTCCGCCCTGTGCCGATTTGCTCATTGGATTTCCGGTAAAGAAAGTAGTGGTTGCCAATGGCGATACCAACCCCTTGGTGGCGGGCGATGGGATCAGAAAATTAAGGGCGGCGGGAGTGGAAGTGGTACTGGGCGTTCTGGAGAAGGAGGGCTATGCATTAAACAAACGGTTCTTCACCTTCATGGGGAAACAACGTCCGTATATCATTCTGAAGTGGGCGCAGTCAGCCGATGGATTTTTGGCGCACAAGAATTTTGATTCAAAGTGGATCAGCAACGAATTTTCAAGGCAGTTGGTCCACCGCTGGCGGAGTGAGGAAGATGCCGTCCTGGTCGGTACCCGGACGGCCGCTCAGGATCATCCGCTGCTCACCGTCAGAGAATGGTCCGGCCGTGATCCGGTTCGACTTGTGATTGACCGCTTTCTCCGGCTACCTAAAAAATTGTCCCTCTGGGAGGGTCCTCAAAAGACAATCTGCTACAACGTTCTGAAGCACGTAGAACGTGGAACGATACGTTTAATTCGTTTGGATGAAGATGATTTTATCAATCAGATGATACACGATTTATACAAACAGAATATTCAATCGGTCATCGTTGAGGGGGGAGCCCTCACGCTGGACCTTTTTATTTCTTCCGGACATTGGGATGAGGCCCGTATATTTTATGCCCCGCGTTCGTTTGGTACGGGTATCGCTGCGCCGGCTATCAAAGGAAATCTGGTCTCCGAGGAAGAGCTATTTGGGGATGAGTTGAAGGTCTGGAATAATCCTAAATGGGAGAAAGAGGATTTGAATACGCATAAGCACTTTGGTACATATAACATATAGAGTTGTGTTGATGTGTTGGTGTGCGGATGTGTTAATGGTGGTGAGTACCAAACCGAGGTCGCAGAACCACTTACTTCAACACATCAACACTTCAACACAAATCGCCTTGTACAAGACAAAAATTTACCGAATACGGACCACCCTCCACCAGTCACCAATCTAGAACTGTAAAACCAATTTTGCTCCTGTCCCCGTAAAGTAGAGATTTGTCCTGATCCGCGATGACTCAAATTGTTTATTATATTCCTCCAACGCATTGACAGCATGTCGTTGAAAGGCCCAGTTGAGCGGGATGGACACCAGAATAAGAGTCCCTCCTGCCACGGCCAGACGCCATTCCGGATGACCTCCCGCCACGACGGTCACCAAGGGCACCGCCACCAGCAGCGCCCCGGTAAATCCAAGTACTCCTGCAGCGCTGTAATTGGATCTGGCTCTTTTGATTTCATCGTATGCGACTGGATTCACTTTCATCCTCTCCATAACGTCGTGCATACTGAGCGTTACCGTATCCATTTCAAACCCCATTCCACCAAATGTTTTGTAAAAAGTGATCTTCTGTCCCGACGCCTGGGTCAGAAAGGTAACGGTGATGAGAAAAATTGTGGCCTTGAAGATAGTCATAGCTTGGGTCAGGTAATCGGTGATCGGTAATCGGTGATCAGTAATCGGTCGAGGATGCAAGGTTACTAAAAGTGTGACAATGATCTTAGATAC
>DATHFS010000663.1:0-7895 GCA_035317975.1 Cyclobacteriaceae bacterium
CCTCCACCGCTTCGCCACATTACCCAGGCGGGGCTCCATTCCGTGTCCGGCACCCATAACCATCCATAATAATCATCGTACGACCATCGGCCATAATGAAAGGGTGCCCATCCCCAGGAGTAATTGGAGTACCATGTCCACCCAATATCGGTGAATACCCAATGGCCCTGCGTTGCATAGGGGTAAAAATCCGGTCCTGCATTGGGTATCCAGGCATATCCATAGTCACGATACGATACCCAGGTACCATATGGACTTAACTGATCATAAAATAGCTGCAAGCTGACAGGTGCCTGTTGCGAATTTGATTTAAACGACCGAACATTTGCCACAGCGGCAGTCGTTGCCAATGCTGCGATCAGCACCAGTATTTTTATGGCTTTATTCATATTAGATTGTATTAAAAAACTATGCCACTAGCCTTTCAATGGAACACAAAACGTCCGCGAGCGCACACGGCCGCCCGGGATTGAACAAGAGGGAGACCAAACCATAGTATTTCAGGCCAATTTCAGACACTTTGGTTTTGGCTTGATGTTGGCAATTGACGCTATTCAGCCTTAAGTTAAATCTTTTGTAACCGAGACCAATTAATGAAGTTGACAATAAGTAAATCAAAGGCCAAATGATCCGTAACTACCTCAAAGTCGCTCTCCGAAGCATTTTCAGAAACAAACTCACCTCCTTTATAAATATAGCAGGCTTGGCCTTTGCCATGACGTGTTCCTTGCTCATCTTTCTTTTCATCCGGGATGAATTCCGCTATGACCGCTACCACAGCAAGGCGAACCGGATCTACAGAATCACGCGGGAATTCCTTTCCCCGGACGGCTCGACCACGCTTCACCTTGGCCATGTAGCTCCACCGTTTGGGCCATTGTTGAAAAATGATTTTCCTGATTTTGAACAGGTCGTGCGAACGCGTCAAAACCGGTACCTCATCGCCTTGCGGGAAGATGCCGAGGAAAAAAAGGTGTTTAACGAAAACAATGTGTTCTATGCAGAACCTGACCTCTTCCAGGTTTTTGATATTCCTTTAACCGAAGGAAATAAGAACAAGGCATTGAAAGATCCCTATACGATGATCCTTTCAGAAAAAACCGCGCGGAAGTATTTTGGCAAGGAAAGCGCCCAGGGTAAACGGTTAAAGATCAACGACAGACTCGATTTTGAAGTAACGGGCGTATTCACGGATTTTCCCCGACAATCGCACTGGCACCCGGATTTCCTCCTGGCCTTTTCCACACTGGAGGATAGCACCCTCTATGGGCGCCGAGGATTGGAAACCAACTGGGGCAACAATTCTTTTGCCACCTATGCCTTGGTGAAAGACCAGCCATTTGATCCAAAGAAGGTGGCAGCACAATTTCCTGCTTTCCTGAATAAACACATGGGAGCGGATGCGGGCAAAAATCAACCGTTGCCTTCCACCTGGACCAGGTTGTACCTGCAAAGGCTGACCGATATTCATCTGCGTTCGCAACTCGACTCGGAAATTGAAACCAATAGCAACATTAACAATGTGTATATGATGGGGGTGATCGGTTTATTCATCATCCTCATTGCATGCTTTAACTTTGTTAATCTTTCCACTGCCCGCGCCACGAAGCGCTCCAAGGAAGTAGGTCTCCGTAAAGTGGTCGGAGCATTCCGGGCCCAGTTGATCAGTCAATACCTGAGCGAGTCCGTGCTCACTGCTATTCTCGCGTTGATCATTAGCCTGGGACTGTCCTTTCTTGCCCTGCCCTGGCTCAATGATTTCACCGGGAAATCGCTGGAAATCAATTTGATGAATGGGTCGTTGATTCCCGGCCTGGTGGGGTTTGCGGTTTTCGTCGGGTTGTTAGCCGGCATTTATCCGGCCTTTATGGTTTCCGGATTCAAGCCCGTACTCGTGCTGAAGGGCCAACTGGGGTCGGCAAAAGGCAAAGGTGGAATCCGGAAGACGTTAGTTGTGGCGCAGTTCGCCATTTCCATAGCTCTGATGATCGCAACGGCCATCACCTTTCAACAATTGGAATTCATGAACAAGCGTGACCTGGGCTATGCCAAAGATCAGATCGTAGCGCTGCAGAACTTCAGGGAGCTGGAGCCCAATTTCGATGCTTTCTATAACGAATTACTGAAGCATTCCTCCATCAAAAATGTAGGCCGCTCGGACCTGATCCCCACCGACCGCCTGGTGGATTACGACGATGCCAGGGTTCAACGGGGTGACAGCATGGGAGTGACCAGCGTGGTGATCAAGAACGTAAGCGCCGACTACGATTTTTTTGATACCTATCAAATTAGCTTTGTCTCGGGTAGAAATTTTTCCAAATCCGTCAAGAGTGATGATTCGCTTGCCTTCATCCTTAATGAATCAGCTGTAAAAATGATCGGGTGGCAAAATGAAGAAGCCGTGGGAAAGGATTTTCAATACGGAGGCACACGCGGCAAAGTCATCGGTGTTGTGAAAGATTTTCACTTTGAATCCCTGCACGAGCCTATCGTACCGGTCGTCTTCTTTCCCTCCAACGGCTACCGTACCCTATCCGTTAAAATCGCAGGGAACACCATGCAACAGGGGATCGCGCATATCGAAAAAATATGGAAGACATTTTTGCCACACCGTCCGTTTGAATATATATTTCTAAGTCAGCGGTACAAGGAATTGTACGAAAGTGAAAAGAAGCAAGGGCAACTCTTCACCGTATTCTCCGGACTGGCCATTTTCATTGCCTGTCTCGGCCTGTTTGGTCTGGCGACATTCAATACGCTGCAACGGGTAAAAGAGATCGGCATTCGTAAAGTGTTGGGTGCGTCCCTGACACACATTCTGACCTTGCTCTCAAAAGAAATTGTCATCCTGGTATTGATCGCCAATGTGCTGGCCTGGCCGGCCGCATGGTACTTCATGAGCAAATGGTTGGATGGCTTTGCTTATAAAATCGATTTGCCTGTGATTATCTTTGTTCTCTCAACCGCGGCCGCGCTGCTGATTGCACTCATCACGGTGAGTTCTCAAACCATCAAGACTGCGATGACTAATCCGGCCAAGACATTACGATATGAATGATGCAAATGAAATTCTCAACCGCAGAGACGCAGGGGCGCAAAGGAGGCGCAGCGGAATGATTGAGTCTTGAGTTAGGACCAGTACCAACCTACCCAAGACGAGGGACGTGTGACGAGCGACCATGAACTCAAGACTTATCGATGTGCATCCTCCTTTCGGCAAAACGCTTCACCGTATACCCCAGGATCAGACCAAAGCAGGCAAAGCCAAACATGATATAGAGGATGTTCTCTTCAAAGGTTTTTGGCCGGAGGTCGAGGAGTCTTCCTGCGAAAAAGCCGACCGAGCTCACGGTGGAGGCCCAGAGAAGCCCGGTTAGCAAGCTGTAGGCCAGGAATCGCATGGGCTTAATATCACTCATCCCGAGCATGAGCGGAATGATGATCCGAAAGCCATATAAAAACCGGTAGCTGATAAGAATCTGCAGTCGGTGAGTCTTGAAGAATTTATGGACAGGCTGAAATCTTTCCTGCAGTTTCGGCCGCTTGTCCAGGAAGTACTTGCCATTGAGCCTCCCGATCAGAAAATAGACCCAATCGCTGAGGAATGAGCCAAAAAACCCAAAAAATACCGTGAAGGGAATTTTAAAAAGTCCACTGACGGCCAGGGAAGAAGCTACTAATATTGCAGTCTCACCCTCCAGAAACGTTCCCACCGACAATGCGATATAGCCATAGTGTTGAAGAAACTCTTCCATAGTTTGAGGAAGCGCAAGGTAAGTCCTTTCAGGGTGAGCCGGAACTTTTCAGGCCTTCAAAACCTTTTCTTAAGAAAATCGTCACAGAAATAGTGTGAAAATCATTTTTTTATCGCGTAATTTTGCCTAATACAAATCTGGATGCTTTTATCACACATAAAACCCGGAAATAGAAATTGAAAAAATTATTCACCTCCGTTGAGCTCGCTGGTTGTAACTCCAGCCCTTTCTACCCGGAAAGATTGCTCACCCTCGCCTTTCCCGAAGGCGTTGTAAATCTGCTCACCAAAGTATCTTTGGTGATCAGGAGCTTCCGAAGGCAGATCCGCATTTGATACTACTCACTCATGAGAGTTTGGTCGGTTGCCCGGGAAGGACAATTGGATTTCGCCTATTTAGCCATTTTTCTATTATCATTTAACGAACACGAGAATTGAACAATTCCAATATCATCGTACGGGTTGCTACACCTGACGACCAACACTATGCCGAGACGATCACAATGGAGATGGAAGAATCGGCCAAAGCACGGGGAACCGGTATTGCCAAGCGGTCCCCTGAGTATATTAAGATGAAGATAGCAGAGGGCAAAGCGGTCATTGCCGTCACCGGTGACGGCACGTGGGTAGGGTTTTGCTATATCGAGGCCTGGGAACATGCCAAGTATGTGGCGAACTCAGGGCTTGTCGTTTCCCCCGCTTTCCGTAAGAGCGGTGTCGCGACGGAGATCAAAAGAACCGTCTTTGAGCTTTCGCGAAAGAAATTTCCAAATTCCAAAATCTTTGGTCTTACTACCGGGCTGGCCGTAATGAAAATCAACTCTGACCTGGGGTATGAGCCCGTTACGTATTCCGAGCTGACCAACGATGAAGAGTTCTGGAAAGGCTGCCAGAGCTGCGTTAATTACGAGATTCTGATGAGCAAGGAACGCAAGAATTGCATGTGCACCGCCATGCTTTATGATCCGGTCGAGAACGCCAAAAAGCAGGCGGAAATGGCACAAACGATTGTCACCAGCAAGGGAAATCTTCACCATAAAAGAAAACGCGAATTCAGGGGAAACTTCAGGCTCTTCGAACGCTGGGTCCGCTTTAAGCAATTTGTATTGCTTCCCGGCTGGAGAAAAAAGGACGGAGAAGACCAAAATGAGAAGAAGAGCTCCATCCTAAGTTTTCTTTTTTTCTGGTAATTTCCAGCACAACTAATTATTCTCTAACTCTGCGTCACCTTTGCGTCCCTGCGCCTTTGCGGTAGAAAAGTTTCCACCGCGGAGGCGCAAAGACGCAGAGGAATAAGAATAGTTCGCAGGTATTTTCATTTGAAATCTATACCCAAGTAAGGGCTATGAAAAAGAAGGTTGTTTTAGCATTTAGCGGAGGGTTGGATACATCCTACTGCGCAATCTATTTGTCACAGGACCTGAACTATGAAGTTCATTCCATCACGGTGAATACGGGGGGCTTCGGAAAGGAGGAGTTAATGGATATCGAGAAACGGGCGCTCAGCCTGGGAGCAACTTCTCACCGGACGGTGGAGGAGACCAAAAACTATTATGATAAGGTCATTCGTTATCTCATTTTTGGGAATGTCTTAAAAAATGCAACCTATCCGTTGAGCGTGAGTGCCGAACGGATGTCTCAGGCGCTCGCCGTTGCCACCTACGCCAGGGATATAAAAGCCGATGCCGTGGCACACGGCAGCACAGGGGCCGGCAATGACCAGGTACGTTTCGATATGATCTTCCACATCCTGACGCCGGGGATGGAGATCCTCACTCCTATCCGCGACCATAAGTTGAGCCGGGAAGCAGAGATCGACTACCTCAAAGCACATGGGGTGGCCTTCAATTCTGAAAAAGCAAAATATTCCATTAATAAAGGTATGTGGGGGACTTCCGTTGGCGGAAAGGAAACGTTGAGTTCGATGGGAATGCTGCCCGAAGAGGCGTGGCCTACCCAGGTTACCAAGCAGGGAAGCGAAGAAGTAACCCTGCGATTTGAAAAAGGAGAGTTGGTTGGCGTGAACAAGGATGTATTTTCTCACCCCTCGGAAGCGATTCAATGGCTGCAACGGTTAGCCGGTCCTTACGGGATCGGGCGCGATATTCATGTCGGTGACACCATTATTGGCATCAAGGGCCGCGTAGGATTTGAGGCGGCCGCCCCCATGCTCATCATCAAGGCCCATCACGCCCTGGAAAAACACGTGCTTACTAAATGGCAACTGAGCTGGAAGGATCAACTGTCGCAATTTTATGGAAACTGGCTGCACGAAGGGCAATACCTCGACCCGGTGATGCGCGACATCGAAGCCTACCTGTCGAGTACCCAACAGCATGTAACAGGAGAAGTCTCCATTACCCTTTTCCCATACCGGTTTCAAGTCAACGGTATCCAGTCGCCGTTCGATCTGATGTCATCCCGTTTTGGAAAATATGGTGAAATGAACATCGGCTGGACAGGAGAAGACGTACGGGGCTTCTCCAAAATCGTGGGTAATCAAACATCGATCTATCAACAGGTTACTGAGAGTGAAAAGGGGAATGCAAAAAAGTGAAAAGCATAGAATACAAATTTTGAATATTGAATGTTGAATGCGGAATAATGAAGTTCTGCGCCATAAGCCGATAATAGGTAATGAAAAAAATAAAAGCAGGGGTCATTGGAGGAGCGGGCTACACCGGGGGTGAAACGGTGCGCTTGTTATTGCACCATCCACTGGTCGAGTTGGTCTTTGTCCAAAGTCGCAGTCAGGCTGGTAAACCAATAGCGGAGGTCCACCGGGACCTGGCGGGAGAAACACAGTTGCAGTTCACGGAATCCTATCAGGAACCAGCCGACGTGGTCTATCTTTGCTTGAGTCATGGTGAAAGCAAGAAACTCCTGACTGAACTTACATTTTCCACCACCACCCGGGTAATTGACTTAGGTAATGACTTTCGGCTTGGCGGCAAGGCAGGTGACCGCACCTTTGTTTATGGGCTACCGGAATACCAACGCGAGAACATTAAGAAAGCCTCGAACATTGCCAATCCAGGATGTTTTGCCACCACCATTCAACTGGGTCTTTTACCCCTGGCAAAGGAAGGGCTGCTCAAGGAAGTGTATACCACCGGAATTACAGGTTCAACTGGTGCGGGGCAAAAGCCACAAGACACGACCCAATTTACCTGGCGGGCCAATAACATTTCCGCCTACAAGACCTTGACCCACCAGCATCTGGGGGAAATTGATCAAACCCTGAAATCGTTACAACCCGGTTTTCGCGAATCGGTGAACTTTATTCCCTGGCGCGGTGACTTCACTCGCGGGATCTTTGTCAGTTCAACCCTTTCCTCCGATTTGAGCCTGGACGAAGCAAACCGTCTTTACAAAACGTATTATAAAGATCATCCATTCACGCTCGTTTCTGATGGGATGATTGATCTAAAGCAAGTGGTCAATACCAACAAATGCCTGATCTATCTTGAAAAAGTTGGCAATAAACTGGTAATCCACTCCGCACTCGACAACTTACTTAAAGGTGCCAGCGGACAGGCGGTGCAGAATATGAATCTGATGTTTGGGCTTGAAGAAACAGCGGGTTTGAAATTAAAGGGGTCGGTGTTTTAAAATTTTAAATTTTAATATGAAACTATTCGACGTATATCCCCTATTCCCGATCGAACCGGTTAAAGCCCTTGGTTCGTGGTTGTGGGACAACAAGGGAGAGAAATACCTTGACCTGTATGGAGGTCACGCCGTGATTTCCATTGGTCATGGACATCCCCATTATGTGGAAGCGTTGAAACAACAATTGGACAAAATCTCTTTCTACTCCAATAGTGTAAAAAACTCGTTGCAAGAGAAATTGTCGGAAAAACTCGGCCAACTTTCCGGTTACCCGGATTACCAGCTGTTTCTGTGTAACTCCGGCGCCGAAGCAAATGAAAATGCACTAAAGCTCGCTTCCTTTCTCACCGGAAGAAAAAAAGTCATTGCCTTCACAAAATCATTCCACGGCAGAACTTCCGGCGCCGTTGCCGCCACCGATAATCCAAAAATAGTGGCGCCCTTCAACGCCGGGCACGATATCGTTTTCCTGCCCTTTAACGATGAAGCCGTCTTTACGGAAGCCATCAGCACAGACATAGCCGCTGTC
>DATHFS010000664.1:0-16554 GCA_035317975.1 Cyclobacteriaceae bacterium
GTCAAAGCATTTTCAAACAAACCGTTCGGTGTCAACCTTATCGTCAACAAATCCAATCCCAGATACAAGGACCAGTTGAAGACGCTATTGGAATTGAGGGTGGATTATATTATTACGTCGCTGGGCAATCCTAAAGAAGTAATTGAAAAATGCCGGCCGATAGGGATCAGGGTTTTTTGCGATGTAGTAGACTTGAACTATGCCAAAAAAGTAGAAGACCTGGGAGCCGATGGGGTGATTGCAGTTAACAATAGAGCAGGAGGACATTCCGGTAGTTTGTCGCCGCAAGCGCTGATTACGCTCTTGAAAGAAAATTGCAGCATACCCATTATTTCAGCAGGCGGTATTGGCCGGGAACAAGACCTGGCCGATGCAATGGCCTGGGGGGCGGCCGGAGTTTCCATCGGCACCATCTTCATCGCCTGTGCCGAGTCCGACGTATCGCCGGAATACAAACAGGCGATGATCGACTATGGTGAAGAAGATATTGTGATGACCACGAAACTATCCGGGTCGGCCCTGACTGTTATCAACACCCCCTACGTACAACAGCTTGGAACGAAAGCGAACGCGCTCGAATGGATATTACACCACAACAAGGCACTTAAAAAATACGCAAAAATGCTGATTGCCTTTAGAGGTATGAAAGCCGTAGAAAAGGCTGCGTTTGGAGCCACCTACAAAACCGTGTGGTGCGCTGGCCCTGCTATTGAACATGTAAAGCGAATCCGGCCTATCGGAGAAATTATTCAGGAACTCACGAAAGAATACGACCAGGTGGTCAAAAAATCGTAATAAACATAAACAGGTATGCACACAGTTGAAAAAGTAAGCTTCAGGGAAGCCCTTCAATTAGTTGAAAGTGCAATTTCGGAAGCCGAAAAACTTAATAAACACATCGCCATTTGTGTTACAGGCACAGAAGGGGAGTTGATCTCCTTTGTCCGTATGGATCAGGCAGCTCCCGCTTCGGCGCTGATCGCCCAAAACAAAGCGTACACGGCTTCGCGCGACAGAAAGTCGACCAAAGAAATGGGCAAGTTCATGAATGAAATGAACAGGCCTCCGGCATTCTGGGGCGACCTCGGGATTACCGGGTTTGGTGGCGGGGTTCCTGTTGTTGTCAAAGGAAAAGTGATTGGCGGGATTGGAATCAGCGGATTGTCGGAATCCGAAGATGAACGGATTGCTATCGCTGCTATAAAGGCAGTCTATAGCGAAAAGCCGTAACCAAATTCGCGGATAAATGAACCCGAAACGCTGCGAATTGTGTTAAAGCTATGGGTATCCGTTTAAATCTTCTTATGAAGCCCTGTGTTAGCAATAAAAAAATTTATCAAAGCCGGGAAGTGGCTGAAGATGCATTAATTGAAGCCCGCACAAAATTCAATTATGCCCCCAATAGCGGTCCGATTGCTGTCTATCAATGTGAAGACTGTGGCTTCTTTCACCTCACTTCAAAAGGAAAAATGAACGAACGACTGACTAAACAAATTAGTGAAGGGAAAATTGATTTGCAGAAAGAAGCGAACCGGTGGCTGGATAAGTTGAAGCATGGGAGGTAGTCTTGCGTATTTAGTCCATGTTCCTTGAGTTGGATCCAACCCGTGATTAAGTGCAAACCACTCAAGACCACCAGGACTAGCGACTCAGTGGGACTTATTTCCAGAAGTCGGGTTTCACCGTTGTGCCTCCTGCCTGGCGGCAGTCTACGCAAAAGGCGGTGGATTCCCTGTAGCCTACTAAGGCGATGCCTATATAGGCAGGGTCAATGAGCGATGAACTTCCGCCGAAATCACGTACAAATTCTAACTTAAGCGTGTCGGCCTCACACGTTTCATAGCCCGTAATCTCCGGCGTCGGCGGCACCTCGTCATGGAATATGTAAATGCGCTGCTCGTCCACCGAACTGGCGCCAAAATAGCCGATTACCGGTTCCTCGGGGTTGGTCAGACAATGGATATTGGATGGAAGCTGGGAGGGCTGTGGTCCGAAAATGTTCCCGATATTTTCTGTATTTTTTTTGACTTGCTGCCAATAGTCAAGGGCATCTTTGGTCAGCGCAAACTGCTGAACCAGAATGCTGTATTCAGATTGAAGCTTGATGGACGTTAACGGGATCGTCTGCAATAAATATTCCCTGACTACATCCCTGGCAAGCTGGGCTGTTGACGTGACCAGGATCCGGGGTGAAGGGCGGCTTGACCAACAGTGAAAAATATCTTCAGCCGAACTGCGGGGTTTGACCTGGCCATCTTCAAATTTGATGACCGAATGATATTTCGAGTGATAGGCCCATGTCTCATTGAATTTCCACAAGTAGTATACCGTTTTGTCCTGGTCGTCATGGGCGTTAGCATAAATACGAACGTCGTTGCCTTCCACTGCCCAGGTAATGCTGTCGATGGGGGGTGCTTTCTTAAAAGGCACGAAATCCGAGGCGTACTTCTTTTGGTTTTTGGTTGTTATGTTTAACCGATAGGTAATAGTCGGGTCGATGATCAGGTTTTGTTTGACATACGTTCCAGGCGTAGTGCTTTCTGGCAGGGCATAGGTGTTTCCATCTTCCCCTTCGATGAAAACCGATGCGTTTGATTCGGCCGCCACGGCATTGTCTGCACTGAGCAAGGTAGTACGGCTAAGCTTGATGGTCGTTGTCGCGATGCCAATGTCCAGGAAGCCTTCTACGACCAAATAGTTTACATTCGATTCGACCTCAGGAGGGGTGTACGGATCAAGGCAGCTATAGGTCATACACAATCCCACCAGGGCGGCCATCGTCATGAATGTACTTTTCTTCTCAATCATCTCGCTTATTTCCAGAAATCGGGTTTTACCGTAGTACCCCCGCGCAAACGGCAGTCGACACAATAAAAACTTGATATGTAGTAACCAACTAAGACAGGGGGATTGCCCTTGGAGATTTCCCCTACCAGCAGAGAAGTATTCCGGAAATCCGGAATCTGCTTCAGGAAAAGGGTATCGAGTTCACAACCGTCGTAGCCCGTGGTATGTGCTGTTCTTGGCAAATCGTCATTGAAGACAAAAACCCGTTGTTGCTGTATGGAGGAAGCACTGAAATACCCAATGACGGGTTCCTCGGGATTGGTGATACAGTGAATATTGGAGGTGCCCTCGGAAGGCTGCGGACCGAAAATAGTTCCGATATTCTCGGTATTTTTTTTGAGCTGCTGCCAGTATTCAAATGCCTCTTTGGTGAGGGCGATTTGATGTACCAACAGGCTGTATTCGGACTGAAGTTTTTCAGAGGTTAAGGGCATGGTGAGCAGGGTGTAATTGCTGATAATGTCCCGGGCCAGTTTCGTGGACGAACTGGTTAGAATTTGTGTGGAAGGAAGTGTTTTCCAACAGTGGTAAACATCCTCGCCCGGGCCACGACGGACGATTTGTTTATTTTCAAACTTAAGGCCCGAAGGGTAGCGCGAATTATATGCCCAGGTTTCTTCGTATTTCCACAAATAATAATGGGTAGCATTATTGTCATCGTGCGCATTGACGTTAACATGAAGATTGTTGCCATCGACAAACCAATTGACGGTGTCGATGCGCGGGGTCTGTTTGAAGGGAACAAAATCAGATGCGTACTCTTTATTGGAAGCGGTTCTTATTTTAAGCCTGTAATTTCTGACGGGGTCGATGATCAAGGCTGGGGCTGAATAGGATCCTGAATCGGTTTCCGACAACACATACGTGCCTCCGCTGTCGTTCTCAATTTTCACGGTTGCATGTTGTTCGGGTACGCGCCCGTCAACCGAACCCAATGAGGTGGTTGAACTCAGCCGGATGACCGTTGGGCCATTCGTATCGAGAAACCCTTCGATCACCAGGTAGTGGGCGTTGGACAGTGCGCGCGGTATCGAGTAGGGATCCAGGCAGCTGTCCATCAAGGACATTCCCAACACCGCTAGCAGGATGAAGCCAATTTTTTTTCCGGCGTGTTGGCGTACCACGGCTTTGGCAATACCATTCCGGTATACACCTCGATCCCCTGTGCAGTTAATAATGGTCACGATTGATAACCTGAAAGGTGAAGCGCGCTGAACCTGGTTTACCGTTTTTTGTGATTCCCTGAACGACAGCGATGTACTTTCCAGGAACATCGGAGCTGTAAAATTCCAATTGTTGTTTTCCGAGCTGGTTTGTTTTAAGCGCGGGCGACCAATACAACATGTCCCTTGCGTCACGGACGCGACTTTCACGCGCTTGCTGGGTTTCATACCGTGGAGAGAAGAACTCCCGTTCCAACTGGAGTCCCTCGTAAGGGATAGTGAAGGCGCGGGTATCCAATTCAAAGTCGAGTAAATCGCCATGATACGTAGTGTAACTGACAAGGCCCTCAAACGACAAATTTCCGAGGAAATACTTATGCGTCATCACTTCGAGTTTCCGCACTTTTCGGGGATCGTAATTCATGATCTTATTAATACTGAAAACAGGAACGCCATCGAGCAGGACAAGGGGATTATCCCGAAACAATACATTGTCGTCGTGGTCAAGCGTGAGGAAGTGAAATTGGTCTTTTCTCTTTCTCACCATTACCCCGGGAACATATTCACGCATGACTTCTTCCATCGTAGGAAAACGCGTAAACTCATCGAGGAGATATTTTTCATCCGGCTTACCATAAAATGGGACACTGTCCATCAGCGGAGTATGGAATCGTATGTTTTTTTCAAAGAAAATATTTTGAAGCTGCATGTTGAGGCTCCGGTCGTGTAGAGGAGATCTCAATCCATCAGAGAAGTCGAATTCCGGAAACCGGTAACCCGGAAAAGCAGCAGAGTAAGGGCTGATTATTTCAAACCGGGAGGTCGTATCAACTTCGGTGTTGGTTTGGAGGATTATTCTCTTAGGCCCGTAAAAATCTTTCATTTCAAACTGCACGATTCCTTCTTCGTTGCTTCGGGCCAGGTACAACCTAATGCTTTTACCCGGTGTTGAGAGATACGTGCTTGTTCCTTGAGAGGGACCCCCCGATAGGGTGTTTATCACCCTGGCTTTGAGGAGGTGACCTCCATATTCCGGAATAAAATAGGGAACCGGGCTCTCCTTGCTTGCTAAGTCCTCCCAACGAAACCGGCTCCACCCATGCGTCAGCATCAGGTTGTCCACAGCCTCTCTTTCCGCCGTTCCCTCGGCGCCGTCTACATACGATCGGGGAGATTCAATGGTTCCCTTCAGATCGGAGGTGAGCAGTAACGACGAAACGATATCGGCTTGTTCCCCGGTGTCAAGCGAGTCCAGCCTCATAACCGATAGCGAGAGGTTAGCTTCTTCTGGCTTCCCTTCGGACGTGCTGGTGAACAAACTCAATTGTATTTTTTCTCTCGCCGAATACCGTGGCTGGTCGGACTGGATACTTATTTTTAAGTTGTTTTCCGGTTGTTTAAAATACAACCGTTCGCACACCGGCACCATTCCGTCATTGAACACCGTGAAGTGGGACACCCCGTCTCCAAGCGCTTTTTTGTCAATCAAAAAGGAGGTTTTACCCTGCTGCAGGAAGTGCATTTCAGCCATTGCAATCACTTGCCGCGTATGCGCCAGGAAATAAACAAGTGGCTTCGGCTGAGGAGCATTCAGGAATTGGGAGGTGATCGTTACAGCGACGCGTTGAGCGGTGGTGTCATGAACCTGGATGACATACCCTGCAGGCTGAACCGCTGGAAACACGGCAGTGATAAGATTGTTTTTCGAGTCGCGCAGGATGGCGGTATAGCGATGGTTTGATATTGGAGTAATCAGGAAATTGCCAATTCCCAATTTCAACGGTTGGAATCGGGTAACGGTATCCTTTTTCTCGTCCACTATGGCTCCCCTGAAATCAACGCCTTTTCCATTCTTATCAACGACGCGGAAAGCCACTTTGCTCCTTACACCGCCGACCAGGTTGCCTCCCTCCGGAAAAAACTGGATATCGTATTCGGGTTTGTTCACCGGGGGCTTCAATCCCAGTGTAGTAAAGGTATTGACCAGGGTGATGGGTTGCTGAAAATAGTAATCCGGTTGGAAGTTGCGCATCCATTGCGTATAAGCCCTCAGCACGTAGTGACCCGAGTTGAGGATGGCAGGCAAAAAGAGGGAGCCGTTTCCATTTCCATCCTTCATCGCGATCTTGGCCTGTACTACTGCTTTGTTATCTTTATCGATGAGTTCGATGTAGACCACCTTGCTCACATCGAGGGGTTTGTGAAACGTGCCATCCACACAATACACTTTTAACCACAGGGTCTCACCGGCGATGTAGAAAGAGCGGTCGGTGTGAACAAACAATTTTTCCTGGAAGGAACTACTCCGATCATGGTCAAATTTCTTTACCAATTGATTGAGCACGAGCCCTGTTGTCAGAGAGTCGCTCTGGCCAAAACAGGGAAGCCCACCTGCCGACAAGGCCATCATCGCTGCAACGAAATACGGTTTTCCGCTCATGTCAGAATCTAAAATTATACGTGACGGTGGGTATGGGCCTTCCGAAGATCGACAGGCGATAGCCCTTAACAATTCCGTTTTGAGATTCAAAGAACACCGAGTACGGATTCCTGCGGCCTGTAAGGTTATAGATTCCTACCGTCCACGAACTGTGGGCCAGTTTTTTTATCCGGTGATTTCCCTCAATGTTCATCGCAAAGTCCATCCGGAAATAATCCGGAATACGGTTTTCGTTACGACCGGCATAAAATAGCCGCATCGATCCATCCACTTCATATTTCGCGATGGGAAGCGTGATGGGCCTGCCGGTGCTGTAGGTGACGTTGAGGGAGGTGCTGAACCGGTGACTGAATTTATAATTGCCAATAAAATTAACGGCGTGAGGCTTGTCATAGTTGCTGGGATAGTATTTTCCACTGTTAATGGTTTCAGACGAGAACGAACTCTGTGTCCTCAATAAGGACCGGGAGTAGGTATAACTCACCCAACCATTAACTTTGCCGCTCAGTTTTTTCACAAGAAATTCAACGCCATAGGCTTTGCCCTGGGCGTTGAGGATATCGGTTTCAATGTGATGATTTAGAATGAGCGTCGCCCCGCTTTTGTAATCGAGGGAATTCTCCATCTCTTTATAATACCCTTCCACCGAAGTCTCAATCGTATTGGACCGGAAATTCTTGTAGAAGCCCGCCGCAATTTGATTCCCCACCTGCGGCTTAATGTTGGGATCACTTAATTTCCAGATGTCAGTAGGGGAGATGGCGGCCGTATTGGAAAGCATCTGGAGGTACTGGCGCATGCGGTTGTAGCTGAATTTGACTGAGGCATTTCCGGGCAGTAAGTAGTTTATCGAAATGCGGTACTCAGGCCCCTGATAGGTGGCAATCCGTTTCCCGGCCTTGTACGAAACCGTGTCGATGATAATTTCTTCATTTTTTGGAAGACCGGGTGAGTAAGAATAAACATCACGCGGCCCGAGATAACTGTACAGCGAATAGCGGATTCCAGCGTACAAGGAAAGGCGAGGGGTGACCTCAACATGATCGCTGAGGTAGGCGGCGCTCTCCATTCCCTGCTCTTTGGCCAGAATGTCGGGCACAACCAGGGACTGGCTTCCCCTGGGAAGAAAACTTCCTGGCGACAAATCATACCGTATGGAGCTTATTCCAAAGTTGAGCGCGTGGCGCGAAGCTGGATAATAGTTGAAGTCGGCCTTCATTTGTACTTGATTGATTGAATAGGCCATGGTGTACGCATTGACCACGTTTTTGTCGCTGCTCACCGAGTAGTCGTATCCGCTGTAGGCAGCAGTCAGTACACCATAAAGTTTATTGCCGAAAATATGTTTCCATTTTCCGGTAGCGTTCTTGTTCCGATAGGTGTATACTGTGTCGCTGTTCAGTGTGAAGCGATCCTTGCTAAGATACCCCGTTATGTAAAGTGTGTTCTTTTCATTGATTTGATGGTTGATATTCAGGTTGACGTCATAAAAAGCCGCCTTGCTCTTGCTAATGGCGTCATTGGGGATTTGTCTCAATAACCAATCCGAGTACGTCGACCGTCCGCCGATCAGAATGGAAGTCTTGTCCTTTATAATGGGCCCCTCCAGTGTGAGCCTTCCGGTCACCGGGCCAATCCCTCCTGAACCGGCAAATTTTTTCTTATTTCCTTCCCTTGACGTAACGTCCAGAACCGATGACAGCCTGCCTCCATACTCGGCAGGTACGCCACTCTTAAACAGTTCGACATTTTTTACGACATCGGGATTGAAGGCGGAGAAGAATCCGAAGAGATGGGTTGGATTGTAAATGGTGGCATCGTTAAACAAAATAAGATTTTGATTGGTAGCGCCACCCCGGACATTCAGTCCGGTTGAAGCTTCGCCTACACTCTGTACCCCCGGCAACGTGAGTACCACTTTCAGGATATCCACTTCCCCCAGTGCTACCGGAACCTTCTTCATGGTCTTGATGTCCAGCCTTTCCAATCCCATTTGCATCCCCGAAACGTTCTTGTCCTTTTCGGATTCTATTGTTACTTCCTTAAGAGGTCTCACGTCTTCCTGAAGTTCAATATCCAATTGCCCGTCGGCATACAAGGTGATCCGCCGTATTGAACTTTTCATGCCGATGCTCTTGATTTTCAAGTCATGGGGTCCTTTTGGAAGGGTAAGGGCATAGTATCCGAATTGATCGGTGGCGATGCCGATGCCGGAAATCTCCAGGCCGATGGAGGCGCCAATGACTGGCTCGCCAGATTCGGAGGAGCGAACGTGACCCGCAACCGTGGCCTGTCCGGGACCGATGGTGGCGGTCCGTCTGCCAACGTCATAATGTCTTTCCTCTGCCGCTTTTGTCTTTTTGTTCTTCTCGATGTCCAGGTAATCCAGCATGGCAGTGTTGTCCTGCCGTTCGCCTCGCTCACCCCGATCGAAAAAGTCGTCCGGCAACTCGGCCTGGATTTCCCGCGCCTTGACAACATAAACATTCTTATGTCCGTCGATAGCGTAGTGAAAATCAGTGCCTTTGAAGACTTCATCCAGGACGGCACTTAATTTCATGTCGTTGGCAATCACGTTCACCCGGAGGCTGTCCGCCGAGGAGACTTCATAATAGAAGGTGTACCCGGATTTGGCTTCCAGGGCGTTGACCAGTTGCCGGAAAATGATGTTTGAAAAATTTCCGTTGATGGTCGGATCGTTTGATGCCTGCCCGAAAAGGGAATGGCTCAGGGGAATCAGGAACAAAAACAAAAGTACAGAACGGGTTGCTGTCGCCATATCTACTGTCCCGATTCATCATAAAAGGAAACAACCCGTGTCATCGCAAGCTCCCTGCCTTTACGAAAGCGGATCTTATTTTTCCGAATGTATTTTCGGACTTCCGCCTTTCGATCTTCGAGAACATCCAGCACAGAAGATTTGCTTTTTACAGGAAAGTACTGGCCTCTTTTATAGATATAGAGATGATCGTTTTCTGAAAAGGATACCTTTATTTCCATTCCCACGATTTCCTCTTTTTTTGTTTTTTGTCTCTTTGCATAGAATTTGGTTCGGCCGTCGTAAAGCAAATCATAAAATCCGGTACGAATTGGGGAATTTTTTATCGTGTCGGCATCGATTCGAACAAACCGGTGACCAGGCAGGTCGACATATTTGATTTTTTCCCTGATCAAGTCCAATTTGATGCCTGCATAGGGATGCTCAATAACTATTCTCTCCCGGACCAGGTCGTAAAGGATAGCCACACCCTCATACACATCGCCATCATAGTGGACTGTTCCTTCCACCCAATCATCCGATACAAAATAGGGATGCCCTACATCGTCAAGATGGGGATTGTATTCTTTGTATTGAATCCCATTCAACAGGTGTGAGCCTACACCCAAAGAGCGCGTGTATACTTCGCGGGCATTTTTCACGGCGCTCACCACAAAAACAGTATCCGCAACTTGGGTTTGTGAATGGGCCGACCCAATAGGCGCTATTGACAAAAAGAAGAGTATTTGTCTGAGCACGGACCGATAGGTAATGAGACGCATTCCAGTTTTGGATTTAAAGCATACAATTAGCAAAAAATAAGTCTTAATTCAACCGTTTTTTTTTGCTGCGGTAGATTTGGAGGGTAATTTTATTCCTGAGCCTGAAGGTCACGGCGAACACAGCGAACCACAGCGGGTACAACGTGAACTTTTCAAAAATCATGGAGCTTTCCACCGCCGTAAGGCTGATTGAAAAAGGTATTCCAAAAACGCCGCCACCACAAAAGTGGATGGACCTGGGTGCAGGCAGGGGCTTATTCACAAATGCTCTGGCCGGTCTATTAGGGGCCGGCAGTATGGTCTGTGCAGTGGACAAAGATCAAAGCTCGCTCGATTCCATAAAAGTCAGTTCAACCGCGGCCAACATCATTAAACTCAAAAAAGATTTTGTTACCTCAACCCTGGATTGGGAAAAATGGGACGGCATACTGATGGCCAACGCATTGCATTTTGTTCCGGATCAATTATCCTTTCTTCGGATCGTAAAGCAGAACGGGAGCCGGCTCATTATCGTGGAATACAATACCGACACGCCCAATCCCTGGGTGCCCTACCCGGTTAGTTTTCTGTCCCTGAAAAAACTTATTCAGACCGCAGGCTTTGACACGGCTACCTTCCTGGATGAAGAGCCCTCGCGTTTTAACCGTGCGACCATTTATTCATCCGCGGTGTCCTAGACTATCGACTCAGAATAAACCGGCTTATATCCGCTTTGAATTGTGGAAGGGATTCCTTTTCGATATACATCATATGCCCGGCTTCATAGTATTTCATTTCCACATTTTTGCGGATATTGTCGGGCATGTTCATGTGATCAAAAGTATATTCCGTGCCGAAAAAAGGGGTTGCCAGGTCGTAGTACCCGTTCATGACAAGGATCTTGAGCTGCGGGTTTTTGGTCATCGCGTCTTGCAAGTCCACTGCGGTATTGACGGCTCCCATGCCTCCCCACTCATCGTTTCGTTTCCAGTCCCACTTAAATCCGGTGGCGCCATAGGCGGAGACGTGGTAGTCCAGCTCTTCCGGTGCTTTCAATTCAGTGTGATAGTAATGCATAAACAGGGCCGTGTAGGGAGGACTGATGGCAGTGCTCTGAGGATCAAAATCTGCCGACTCGCTCAATAAGTTTTGGGTGATACCGGAGTATCGGGCATCCAATCGGCCTGTCGTTTTTCCTTCTTGCCGCATGAGCTCCTGCGTAAATTGAGGCTCGCTCACGCGCAGGTTAGCGCGATCCCAGTAAAGCTCGCTCAACCCCGTGAATTGATGCAGCCGCGACAGGATTTCCTTTCTCGACTCGGCCGGTAGTGCCCCGGCTGCAAACAGGGCATCTTTATATGCACCGCCGGCAAAAGACCTTGCCTCTTTAATGAACTGCTTCAGATCAGCGGGCTTTTTGGGCAGCTGATTGTGATAATAGGCAACGGCCGCATAGGTTGGTAGAAAAGCAATGTAGGGTAAGTCGTTGTCGGGTGCGAAGAGGAGGGTATTAAATGTAAGTACGGTAGATACGAGGATCACTCCATTCATAGCGATGCCTGTTCTTTCCTGCAGATAGTCCACGATGCCGGCCGACCGGGTAGTTCCATAACTTTCTCCCAGCAGGAATTTGGGTGAATTCCACCGGTCATTCTTTTTGATGTATGCTTTGATGAACTGACTTACTGATTTAATATCCTGGTTGACTCCCCAAAAATCCGAATTTTTGCTTTTCCCCACGGCTTTACTGACGCCGGTACCGACGGGATCGATCATCACCAGATCCGTAACATCGATTATGGAATAGGGGTTGTCCACCAATTGATAAGGGGGAGAAGGTCTGCTATTCGGATCATCCAGTGCTACTCTTCGCGGTCCAAGTGCACCCATATGAAGCCACATCGATGATGAACCCGGGCCACCGTTGAAGGAAAAGGTCACCGGGCGTTTTGAAAGGTCTGCTTCGCCCTCTTTCGTGTAGGCGGTATATCCGAAGGAGGTGATGGGTTTTCCTTCTTCATCTTGAAGGATCAGGGTGCCCACCGTGGCCGTATAATTGACCAACGCCGCACCGATTTTTGCAGAATGATGGGTCTGAACATATACGGGCTTGGGAATGCTATCGTTCGGTTCCCTTTTCTGTGCCTGTGCCGGACAGAAGGCTAGAAAAATGACAAGACCCGGAAGGATGGATACGTATTTCATAGGGGTGTGGATTGCCGTGACAAGATGGACATTTATTCAAGACGACGCGAGAAGAAATAAATCAAATATTAAGCCAGTGGGTAAGCTTAAATACCAAGGCTCTGTTTTTACTGGAATAGGTTCCGGGCAAATAGTTTTCGGTGTACACAATAAAGAAGTCGGAAGCCGGCTTATACCGCCATTGAAACCGGGCATTGAGGTTGACATTGTCCAATAGCTTGTTGTACTGAAAATAGGTGGTGAGGAATAGTTTATCTGTGAAAGTAAGGTCTACTCTGGGTCCCACCAGGAACAGTTTTGCCGCACCATAGGGGCTGGGAAGCTTTACGTCGTTGTAATCAAACCGAAGCGATACATTTCCGTACGGCTGGTAGCGGACGTTGAGTTGCCCATTCAGATTTAAGTTGGTACCGTTATAAAACCCACCGTAGGTACCCTGAGCGGTGAAGTTTACAATTTTGCGGGTATCACTTTGAAACGTTCCTGAGATATTCTGCCAGTGATACTTTTCGCCAGCGAGGAAATTGGTGTACTGCTCCATGTCAATTGGGTTGAAATTACTGGTCATGCGCTGATAGACGTTGCTGTAGGCAACGAGGAGCGTAGCCGTATTCAGGAAACTGAAATTATAGCTCAACGTGTAATTCTTATCGGTGAGTGTCCCTCCGGGAATATATGTTTGGTAGAGGGAAAGGGTAGGACCCATCAAATAGACTGCGTTGTTCCGGGGGTAGAATTTCAACGTTACTGTGCTGTAGTAATTTAATTGTCCGGGATAGACCTGATGGCTGGGTACATAGCCGGCTTCTGCGTTGAAATTTTTTCCTATTTGCGAACTCCCCAGAAGAACGGTGAGGTGCCGTACGGAATATTGAAAATTAGTGCCGCCGGAAATGACCTGGCCTTTGTTAAAGGCATCGAACGATCGTGCAATAAAGGAGCTGTTGTACCAGCGGTTATCTTTGCTCAATAACTCCAAATCGGCATCGATCACTCTGTTATAGGTGTTCTTTGCCAGGAAATTCTTGCCGTTCGTGGTCCTGGGTTGGAATACACTCTCATGGAAATATTTGGTTGAGTCTCCGGTATGAACACCCAGAGACTCTTTATCCACATAGGTGACCGAAAAATTTGATTGCTGCCAGAAGTTCCGCTGCACTGTTGCTACACTGTAGTTCTGGGCAGGTAAACCATACTTCAGGCCTTCCTTCGTTTGCATGTTCATCACACTGATCCTCCATTTTTTGTTCAGCGAGCCGCTCAGCCTTGCTCCAAAGGCGATGGGAATTTTTTTATAGAGTCCACTGGAATCCTTAACGAGACCGATTCTTCTTGAAAAGAACACCCTTGCTTCCTGAAAGCCGGCACGGTCGAACAGGTCGCTATTTTCAAGGAAGAACTGCCTGCGTTCAGGAAACTTGAATTCAAAACGTGTAAGGTTGATGACCTGGTTGTCGACTTCTACCTGAGAAAAGTCGGGGTTGACGGTCAGGTCCAGATTCAGGGAAGGGGTCACTGCGACCTTGGCATCGAAGCCTGCCTGGAGTTCGGAGGCCTTAGCCTTTGGCGAAGCTTCGTTGTCTGCGGATGAACTTCCGGCAACAAAAGGGATGAAGGAGATATTGGTCTTTGCAGGCGGAAGGGGGTCATCCCAGATCAACTGTCCTGAATAGGCAAACGTGCCGGTGTTGTATTGAATCGGAGTATGGATCCAAGCTGATTTGTGGTTCCTCTTTTTGTCTGACCGGTCAAAGGCGACATTCCATTCCCGTAAACCACTCTTGTACCGGATGCTTTTGAAAGGGATGGCCAGTTCGGCAATCCATTTGTCCTTGTAGCGAACCACTTTAGAATACCATTTATTATCCCAATAAATATTGAAGGCCTCTTCCGTGGCGCCGATGCCGCCCGTAGAAACGGTTCCCTCCATCTGAATTCCTTTGGGTGTGATCACAAAGAAAAATCCATTGAACCGGTCGTTATAGGGGCTGAAGTTGAAGCCTACATTATCATTTCGTTCGTAGTCAAAATCCCGGCGCAATGAATTGATAAGATCGGGAGTTTCGTTGTCGTAACAGATAAATGAAGCGTACAGGAAGCGGTCATTGAATGTCAGCCTTGCTTCCGTTTGAAATGGAGCCCGGGCTGTGTCGACCGGATAATTAAGAAACCAATTGTTGGCTACCTGGGCATCCGCCCAATCGGGTTCATCCACTATTCCATCGAGCTGGATGATGCCCTTCGCTTTCTTGATATGCAATTCCGAGCCCGGTTTGTTTTGTGCCAGGACGAGGGAAGGCAGTAAAAGGAAGGCTAGTAAGGTTATCTTCATGCTAAAAATTCAAAATTTAAGCTTTAAAATTTAAAATCGAGAGCCTTGCTTAAGTCTTAAATTTTGTGTTTATCTTCATTCTCCTCTAAAACCACCGATTACTGATTACTGATTACCCCTTACTGCCCACTTCTCACCTCACCCCCGGCCCCTCTCCGAGGCGGAGAGGGGAGGAGTCATTATGATTCGATATTTTTTTAGCTTATTTCACCTTCTCGCTTCTCATCTTCTCACCTCTTCTTACTCTTTCTATTTCCCATATGCGGATTCCGAAAGCTTGGAACGGCGAACAAATAATACTGTACGCCAAACCCGACGTTCAAGTCAAACCCATGGTAGGGCGAATAATAGGCTCCCACCATGGGCCCGATACCCCAACTGTTCGGATTATACCAGCCCTTTCTTTTCGGTGTTGCGTTGACTAACACCGGGGTGTTGGCCGTAACGCCAACCGTGTCGGAGTGAACATAATGTTTTATCCTGACGGTATCGTACCGATACACGATCGTGTCGCGAAAAATAAATCTGTAAACCACCGAATCTTTGTAGACAGGTTTACCCTGGGAGAGGCCAACCTGGGAATGCCCCAGAAATAGAAATAAAATCGTTACAGTCAGGAAACATTTTAGTTTGTTCATGGCGCAGGGTATCGATTCTTTAGACAATGACGCAGCGAGTCCGATAAACAAATGTAAAAAAGTAAAGATGAAAGAGCCTATCTTGAAGTCTACAAGTTCCGGCAATAATTGAAGTTCATGGACGCCCCCAAATCACCTCGTAAAATCATCCACATCGACATGGATGCTTTCTACGCCTCCATAGAACAACGCGATAACCAACAGTACCGGGGTAAACCCATTGTCGTTGGCGGCTCGCCGGATGGACGTGGCGGGGTAGTGGCTACGGCGAGCTACGAAGCGCGGAAATTCGGGATTCGATCGGCTATGTCATCCAAAAAAGCGCTTCAACTTTGCGCCGAAGTGATTTTTATCCACCCGCGTTTTGACGTCTACCGGGCGGTATCCAGCGAGATCCGTGAAATATTTCATCGCTACACCGACCTCATCGAACCGCTTTCGCTCGATGAGGCGTTCCTGGATGTAACTGAGGATAAACAACAAATCGGGTCCGCCATCGAAATCGCCAGTCGGATCAGGCAAAACATTAAGGACGAATTGCAGTTAACGGCATCGGCCGGAGTCTCTGTCAACAAGTTTGTGGCTAAAATAGCTTCCGATATGAATAAACCCGACGGCCTGACATTTGTCGGACCTTCACGCATCGAAGCGTTCATGGAAGCGCTGGCGATAGAAAAATTTTTCGGCGTAGGCAAAGTTACGGCGGAGAAAATGAAAAAGATGGGATGGCATACCGGAGCCGATTTAAAAAAACTGAGTGAACGTGACCTTACCCTGCACTTCGGGAAGCCCGGGCGTTTTTTCTACAGGATTGTCAGGGGAATTGATGACCGCGAAGTACAACCTGATCGCGAAAGAAAATCAGTCGGGGCCGAAGATACCTTCCCGTATGACCTGACGAGCCTGGAGGAGATGAACGAGGAACTTGACAAGATCGCGATCGTCTTGCACAACCGCATGAACCAGAGCGGGCTCATGGGAAGGACCATTACACTCAAAATAAAATACCATGATTTCAAGCTCGCTACCCGAAGTCAGTCGCTGACCCTACCCGTGAACGATAGCGCAACGCTTGCCCGGATGGCAAAGCAGCTTCTGGCCAACTCGAACCCCGAGGATAAAAAAATAAGACTGCTGGGCATTTCCGTTTCCAATTTTGGAGAGGCGGTGGCAAAAGAACACAAAGAGGAGAGGAAGGACCAACTGAAATTGTTTTAGTGTTCTGGTAAAAGAATAGTTTGTGATATTTTTATGTCCAGCATCGTCACGCCGCCCTTGTTGGGTGTGTCACGAATTGAAGAATAGAATAGTTCTTTGAATGCTGTATAAAAGATGGTAGTAGGTCTACCGCATACGCTGTACAGACAGGGTATGCAAACCACCTGAAGGTGCTGTGATCAAAAGTCATGG
>DATHFS010000665.1:0-4161 GCA_035317975.1 Cyclobacteriaceae bacterium
TGGCTTCGCCTTGTTGATGCTATTTGCGGCCCTTCCCTGGTTCAACACGATCTCACAAAAAGCAATGCAACTTCCGTGGCAAACTGCCGCATTCTGGATTGTCAGCGCTTGGTTTCTCTTTGTCACAGGAATGCTGGCCGGAAGCTATCCCGCGCTTTACCTGTCCTCATTCAATCCGCTGAAAGTCCTGAAGGGCTCGTACCGCGCGGGTCGCCTGGCTTCGATACCTCGTAAAGCGCTGGTGGTACTACAGTTTACTGTATCGATCACGCTCATCGCTTCCACGGGCGTCATCTATCACCAACTGATGTTTGTAAAAGATCGTCCGGTGGGATACTCGCGTGAAGGATTGTTAATGATGCAGAAGAAGGGAAAAGAGTTCTACGAAAAATTTGAAACGCTTCGCACTGAACTCAAGAGCTCAGGCTCGGTTGAAGAAATCGCAGACGCTGGCGGGCCGATCACCTCAACCTGGTCAGGCAACGGCGGTTTCAGCTGGAAAGGATTTGATCCGCTGGATAATAATAATTTCGCCACGTTGAACGTTTCAGCAGATTTCGGAACGACCGTTGGATGGACGCTGATCGATGGCAGGACATTTTCCCGGGACATCGCCAGCGATTCTTCGGCAATCATCATCAACGAGTCGGCTACCAAGCAAATGAAGCTTGAAAACCCCGTGGGCGAAACAGTGCATTGGACAAACCTGGCGTGGAATATGGACAAAGATTTTCACGTTGTCGGCGTCATTCACGACATGGTGATGAACTCTCCTTTCGAACCCGTGGAAGCCGCTATTTATCTTAATATGGGAGGCGCGGACTGGATGTACCTGCGGATCAATCCCGCAATGAGCACTGCCGAAGCGTTACCGAAAATAGAAGCAACATTTAAAAAAGTGATCCCGGGCGCCCCCTTTGATTATAAATTTGCATCTCAGGAGTATGCCACTAAGTTCTCAACCGAAGACAATATCGGGAGACTTGCCGTCGTGTTCACCACGCTTGCGATCATTATCAGTTGCCTGGGATTATTCGGGCTGTCGTCATTTGTAGCTGAACAACGCACAAAGGAAATTGGAATAAGGAAAGTGCTGGGCGCATCCGTTCCCAATCTGTGGAGAATGCTCTCGGGTGAATTCGTGGTATTGATTATCGTGGCTTGTGTCATCGCAGTACCTGCATCATACTATTTTCTTTCCAATGGAATAAGCAGATATGACTACCGCACGGAGATTGCATGGTGGATCTTCGCTGCCGCTTCCGGTGGAGCGCTGGTGATAACACTGGCTACAGTAAGCTTTCAGGCAGTCAAAGCAGCGCTGGCTAATCCGGTGAACAGTCTAAGAACAGAGTAGAAAAATGTTTCTGTCACCAGTTGCTTTCCGGCGATGTAAATAACTCGCTTAACGGCAAAAAAAATCACAAGTCATTACAACTTGTGATTTCGTACCAAAGGCGGGAATCGAACCCGCACATCCGAAGATACACGATTTTGAGTCGTGCGCGTCTACCAGTTCCGCCACTTTGGCTTAATAGGGCTGCAAATATGGACAAAGTTTGAATTTTTACCAATACCGGAATTCCAGCATAAATTTCACCCTGTCAACAGGGAACTCTCACTACTTCCTCCTGTTTCAAAAAACAGGAAAACTATTATATTTGCCGCCGAAAGACATTTCTGCCGAACCTTTTCCGAACCAAAGCCATTTTTAGAAATCAAAGCCTTCAAGAAACACCTTTACCTTATGCAAATCGAAAAACACAAAGTAGCCTCAATCCATTACACCCTGAAAGACAACGACGGCCACATCCTGGACTCGAGCGGCGACCGCGACCCGCTGAATTACATCCATGGCATCGGTAACCTGATTCCGGGCATGGAAGATGGACTGGAGGGCAAAGAAAAAGGAGATAAAGTCAATCTAAAAGTAGCCCCTGAAAAGGGCTACGGCATCAAAGACGACAGGATGATCCAGAAAGTACCCCGCGATGCTTTCGGCGGACAGCCGGTCGAAGTAGGCCAGCAGTTTCAAACGGACAGAGGGCAAGTAGTGACCGTTACACATGTTGGTCTGGATCAGATTACCGTCGATGGTAACCATCCCCTGGCAGGCATTGAACTCAACTTCGCCGTTGAAGTAGTCGACGTCCGCAATGCAACAGAAGATGAACTAGCCCACGGACATGTACATGGTCCTGGAGGACATCATCATTAGTCACGTATCATCTCCCGAAGGGGACGATACGAAAGGTGAGGAATAGTACCCCGAATTCCGCATCGTCCTCTCCGAGAGACGATGCTGGACCCAAAGATGAACTAGCCAACGGACATGTACATGGACCGGGGGGACATCATCATTAGTCAAGTATCGTCTCCCGAGGGGACGATACGGAGGGACGAGGAATCTTACCCGAATTCCGCATCGTCCTCTTCGAGAGACGATGCTGGACAACGGAATAGTCAAGTATCGTCTCCCGAGGGGACGATACGGAGGGACGAGGAATCGTACCAGGATTTCTCATCGTCCTCTCCGAGAGACGATGCTGGACCCAAGGTGCGGCACAATAACGTAAGGACTCTCTCCAACGTAAATTATCTCATTACTATAAGCTTACCGGTTTGTGTGTAGGCTTTTCCACCGACCCCGAATCGTACCTGGTACAAATACATTGCCCCGGGCAATAAATTTCCATTGGTATCTTTGGGTTCCCAGATCAATTGATTGCTGCCAATGTGAAAGTCATTAATGGCATCCAGATCAAACTGTTGCAACGGTCTTCCATCGGCTGCATAAAACTTCAAACTGAACTCGTCGGGTAGTACATTGCCCGTAAGGTCAAAGCGGAAGAAGAATTCATGAGAGGAGGGGTTGGGAAATACCGATTGAAAGGTTAAGGATGTCTCGTTCTTTACCTGGAACGTGACCCTGTACGATTCCTGACCGCTCTTGTTGCCGCTGGCGTCGGCCGCCTGGACAAATAAGGCGTATTCTCCTTCTGCTAAATTCTGAGGCTTGAATTCAATCCGGAAGTCGGACGTTGCTGTTGCCGGAAACCATTGAATATCGTTTCTTCTGAAATAAATTTGCTGAGGCAGACAATCCGGAATCGGGCAAGGATAAGTAAGAATCACACTCATCCCCGTTGTGTCGGTCTTGAAGAAGAACGGATTCTCATCTTTGACTTTGATCAAGATGATGGGATTCGGTGAAACGAAATCACCGTTCGCAAGATAGCGACCATCGATGGTCACGTCCAGAACCGGTCCAAGGCTGTCGGCTTTAACCAGGAGATAGTTCTCAAAATCGGCAACATTGTTTTCATAAAACTGCTCGGGAAGAATCCGCGGGTTGACAAATACAGTGATATTATTTGGTCCGGATTTACCCCGCGTATCGGTCATGATGGAGAATTGGGTCGTGTCGCCCGGTAAGGGAGCGACGATTTTGAAATTTTTTATATCCCTGGAAAGTTTGGCATTATTCAGGACTTCCAAATTGACTGTCAGGGAATCCGTAAATGTCTTATCCGAGATGTTAACAAATTGATATGGGCTACTCCATGATTGTCCTTCCGCCACGGACTCTTGTACAGGAGATCCCTTGAAGAGCAGGACTCCCTCCGGCGCCGGATCGTAGAGTACAAGCCATTTGTTTAACTGGACCGGGTCAAGGTTGATCGTGTCCTTAGAATATAATTCCAGTTTCAGATATGGATATAGCTGTGGATCCAATGCAGTCAGGTCCACCGGGCCGGAAATAGTATCCTGCAAGAGGTCTTGCGACCCGTTCCCTTTAACACCGTAATATGCAAAGCGATATTGATCGCTGGTTTGCACCATAGTCGCTTGCGGTATAATTTTCTTCCATCGCAGCGCGGGGCCAATCAACACGGAAGTCATGTTTCCGGAAGTGTAGTGCCCCGTGATGTTTTCTGCCACCTGAAGCACCTGCGTATTGGCTGGCGCATTCGTTGCAGTAAAGATTTTAGCCGTTCCTGCGGCGGCGCCTTTGCGGCCCAGCATCACTACCGGATCTCCGTTTTGCAAGCCAGCGATCTGGGCTTCCAGGATTCCGAGTTCGCGGAGTTTGGCTTTCAGGCCGGATGACCAGGAAGTGTAGCCCGCATCGCCGATTGAAAACACGAGCACGGAATCACT